>NZ_JASHKX010000041.1:0-54365 GCF_030058635.1 Rhodococcus sp. IEGM 1305 | reverse complement strand
AACCAGTGACCTCTTCCGTGTCAGGGAAGCGCTCTCCCGCTGAGCTAATCGCGCGGGATGGAGAAAAGAGAGCGGACGACGGGATTCGAACCCGCGACCCCAACCTTGGCAAGGTTGTGCGCTACCAGCTGCGCCACGTCCGCATTCGTGAAAGCCCCCGGGCTGGGGGCCGTCACTGGTCGAGCAAGTAAAACAGTCGTGCATCTATCATCTATCTCGGTGCGCGATACTGGGATTGAACCAGTGACCTCTTCCGTGTCAGGGAAGCGCTCTCCCGCTGAGCTAATCGCGCGAGGTGGAGACGGGAATCGAACCCGTGTGCACGGCTTTGCAGGCCGTTGCCTCACCACTCGGCCACTCCACCGTGAAGGTTGAGTCCAACCTCTCGAGCGGACGACGGGATTCGAACCCGCGACCCCAACCTTGGCAAGGTTGTGCGCTACCAGCTGCGCCACGTCCGCATGCACCGTGTAACTCGCGGAGAATGTTCTCCGTGGTGCGGTTGAGAACATTAGCCGACCATCCGCGATAGTTACAAATCTGCAGGTCAAGGCGTCAGACGGTGAACTACGCATGAACGACGCCGGGTCGCGGACGTGCCGCGGGCAGGGGTCGACACGAATCCCAACGACGTGATTTTCGTTCGGCCGCTCGGTCGTGTTAATGTTCCAACTCGTTCGAGCGCGAGTGTTTGGCGCGCTTCGGTCCCGTGGCTCAGTGGAAGAGCGTCCCGTTCACACCGGGGAGGTCGCTGGTTCGATCCCAGCCGGGACCACAGAGAAGAAGAGGGCGTTTCCGAAATCGGAAACGCCCTCTTCTTTTTCGTGTGCGCACCCGAATAATCGGTTGTTCCGGCTCTGCGGCGCGGCGGACAATGAACTCAGCCGGCCGAAATTCCCCGGGTGATCCGCGATCGAAGGACCGAGTCCCATGTTCCCCGTGAGGCTGGAAGGCACCACCGCGCCCACCTTGATGTGGGCGGAAGAGTGGACCATCGAGCAGGCAGCGTTGCAGCAGCTGCGGAACATGGCCGACCTGCCGTGGGTGCACGGTGTGCGGGTCATGCCCGACGTCCATGTCGGCAAGGGGGCGACGGTCGGTTCCGTCATCGCGATGCGGGCGGCGGTCGCCCCGGCGGCGGTCGGCGTCGACATCGGGTGCGGGATGACGGCGGTCCGAACTGATGTGACCGCGAGCGATCTGCCCGACAGCCTGCGCTCGATGCGCTCGCGCATCGAGCGTGCGGTGCCGGTCGGGTTTGCCATGCACGAGCGTTCGGTGAACGTCGGCGCACTGGACGTCACGGACGCCGGGGGAGTGAAGAAGGGTTGGCACCGCTTCTGGCAGGAATTCGGTGACCTGCATTCGGGTGTCCAGTCCCGCGAATCCAAGGCGATGAAGCAGATCGGGACGCTCGGCGGCGGCAACCACTTCATCGAGGTGTGCCTGTCGGACGCCGACGAGGTCTGGCTGATGCTCCACTCCGGGTCGCGCAACATCGGCAAGGAGCTGGCGGAGCGGCACATCGCGGTGGCGCGGGCGTTGCCGCACAACCAGCGGCTGGTCGATCGCGATCTCGCGGTGTTCCTCGCAGGCAGCGAGGAGATGGACGCGTACCGCCACGACCTGACGTGGGCGCAGGAGTACGCGGCCCGTAACCGTGCCGTCATGCTCACGTTGGTGATGCAGGCATTCCGGCAGGCCCTGCCCGGCAGGCCGGTCCGATTCGACGAGCCGATCTCCTGCCACCACAACTATGTGTCGGAGGAGATCATCGACGGCGAGCCGATGCTCGTCACCCGCAAGGGCGCGATCCGGGCCGGCCGGGGTGATCTCGGACTCATCCCCGGATCCATGGGCACCGGTTCCTACGTGGTGCGTGGCCTGGGCTCCGAGTTGTCCTTCAATTCGGCATCGCACGGGGCGGGACGGACGATGAGCCGTACGAAGGCGAAGAAGCGCTTCACCGTCGACGACCTCGTGCGGCAGACGTCCGGAGTCGAATCGCGTAAGGACGTGGGCGTGATCGACGAGATCCCCGGCGCCTACAAGGACATCGAGCAGGTGATCGAAGCGCAGGCCGACCTCGTCGAGGTCGTTGCCCACCTGCGGCAGGTCGTCTGTGTGAAGGGATGACCCGCGGGCGGTGCGGCGGTGCGACGACGCGCCGCCGCAGGTCGCGGTCGGTAGGCTGGAGCGGTGACTAGCGGAGAAGCTCGGCCGGGACCCGCGCCCGAGAGCGTGGACGTGGACGACTCGGATCTGTCCCCGTTCCAGGAAGCGGAGAGCCGGTGGCATCGGTGGCGCGCGCACATCGCCGCGCGGCCGAGCCTCAACCTGGCGTACCGCATCGCGGTGGGGGTGATCGGCGCTCTGGTGCTGGCCGCCGGCATCGTCGCGATTCCCTATCCGGGCCCCGGCTGGCTGATCGTGTTCGCGGGACTCGGGATCCTCGCATCCGAGTTCGCGTGGGCCCACCGGCTGCTGCACTACGCGCGGCAGCGCTACGACAAGTTCATGCACTGGTTCTCGCGGCAGTCGCTGGTGGTCAAGGGGGCGGGCGCGCTGCTGACATGTGTCGTCGTCCTCGCCACGCTGTGGTTGCTCGGGACGTTCGGTCTCGTCGGAACGTGGATCGGCCTCGACTACCCGTGGCTGGAGAGCCCGCTCTAGCCGGACGCATGGTTGGGTGTGACTGCTGGGCCGATAACATGGGCTGGCACATTCACCATGTCTGCACCGCACACCTCACCTAGGAGAACATCGCCGTGAGCACCCCCGCATCCGCCGCCCCAGCCGCCCTCGTCCGGGTGCCCGCGGGGACTACGGCCGGTACAGCGGTTCGGGAGGCCGGCTACCCGAGCAAGGGTCCGGACGTCGTCGTCGTGGTCCGTGACGCCGAGGGCCAGCTCAAGGACCTGTCCTGGGTGCCCGACACCGACGTCGAGGTCGAGCCGGTCGCGTCGAACACCGACGACGGCCGCAGCGTCATCCGTCACTCCGCCGCCCACGTGCTTGCGCAGGCCGTCCAGCAGGAATTCCCCGAGGCGAAGCTGGGCATCGGCCCGCCGATCAAGGACGGCTTCTACTACGACTTCGCCGTCGATCGCCCGTTCACCCCCGAGGACCTCGCGAGCCTCGAGAAGCGGATGAAGAAGATCATCAAGGGGTCGCAGCGGTTCTCCCGCCGCGTCGTCGAGTCGCTCGAGGACGCGCGCGCCGAGCTGGCGAAGGAGCCCTTCAAGCTCGAACTCATCGACGACAAGTCGGGAATCGACGATCCGGAGATCATGGAGGTGGGCGGCAACGAGCTGACCATCTACGACAACCTGGACCCGCGGACCGGCGAGAAGGTGTGGGGAGACCTGTGCCGCGGCCCGCACATCCCCACCACCAAGCACATCCCGGCGTTCAAGCTCACCCGCAGCTCGGCGGCGTACTGGCGCGGTAATCAGGACAACGCCGATCTCCAGCGCATCTACGGCACCGCGTGGGAGTCGGCGGAGGCGCAGGACCACCACCTGGAACTGCTCGCCGAGGCGGAACGTCGCGACCACCGCAAGCTGGGGTCCGAACTCGACCTGTTCAGCTTCCCCGACGAACTCGGCTCCGGACTGCCCGTGTTCCATCCGCGGGGCGGAATCATCCGCACCGAGATGGAGGACTACTCCCGCAAGCGGCACGTCGAGGAGGGGTACGAGTTCGTCAACACCCCCCACATCACCAAGGGGCACCTCTACGAGGTGTCGGGTCACCTGGACTGGTACCGCGACGGCATGTTCCCGGCGATGCACATCGACGAGGAGCTGAACGAGGACGGCACCGTGCGCAAGCCGGGCCAGGACTACTACCTCAAGCCGATGAACTGCCCGATGCACAACCTGATCTTCCGCTCCCGCGGCCGGTCGTACCGCGAGCTGCCGTTGCGGCTCTTCGAGTTCGGTTCCGTGTACCGGTACGAGAAGTCGGGTGTCGTCCACGGACTCACCCGCGTGCGCGGCATGACCCAGGACGACGCGCACATCTACTGCACCCGTGAGCAGATGCGTGACGAACTGGCGACCACCCTGCAGTTCGTGCTCGGCCTGCTGAAGGACTACGGACTCGACGACTTCTACCTCGAGCTGTCCACCAAGAACCCGGACAAGTTCGTCGGCGACGATGCCGTGTGGGACGAAGCGACGGCGACGCTCGCCGAGGTCGCGGAGTCGTCGGGGCTGAACCTCGTTCCCGATCCGGGCGGCGCCGCGTTCTACGGACCGAAGATCTCGGTGCAGGTGCAGGACGCCCTGGGCCGCACCTGGCAGATGTCGACCATTCAGCTCGACTTCAACCTGCCGGAGCGTTTCGACCTCGAGTACACGGCCAACGACGGCACCAAGCAGCGTCCGGTCATGATCCACCGGGCCCTGTTCGGTTCCATCGAACGGTTCTTCGGTGTGCTCACCGAGCACTACGCGGGTGCGTTCCCGGCGTGGCTGGCGCCCGTCCAGGTGGTCGGCATCCCGGTCGCCGAGACGTTCGCCGACCACCTCTTCGACGTGGTGAAGCGGCTGAAGGCGGCCGGTATCCGCGCCGAGGTCGACGCGAGCGACGACCGCATGCAGAAGAAGATCTTCAACAACACGGCGCAGAAGGTGCCGTTCATGTTGCTGGCGGGTGCGCGCGACGTCGAGGCGGGCGCCGTCAGCTTCCGATTCCGGGACGGCACCCAGGTCAACGGGGTGCCCGTGGACGACGCCGTGCGCATCGTCACCGAGTGGATCGGCCGCCGCGAGAATGCCTCGCCGACGGCGGAACTGCTGCAACCCGGTAAGGAAGGGTGACGCACATGACCGGAGGTGACGACGTGACGGCCGACGAGATGCTCGGCGGCCCCGGCCGCCTCGTGGACCGCGGCCCCGGCGAACCCGATCACCTCCAGCGGATCTGGTCGCCGCACCGCATGTCGTACATCGCCGAGGCGCCGAAGTCGCGGGACACCCCGAACGAGCCGTTCATCGACATCCCGAAGATGGACGACGAGGACGGGTTGATCGTCGCCCGGGGTGAGCACGTCTACGCGGTGCTCAACCTGTACCCGTACAACCCGGGGCACCTGATGGTCGTTCCCTACCGCAAGGTCGCGGCGCTCGAAGACCTGACGGAGGAGGAAAGCGCCGAGTTGATGTCGTTCACGCAGCAGGCTCTGCGCGTGATCAAGCGGGTGTCGCGGCCGGACGGTTTCAACGTCGGTCTCAATCTCGGTGCGGCGGCAGGCGGTTCGCTCGCCGAGCACCTGCATCAGCACATCGTTCCGCGCTGGGGCGGGGACGCGAACTTCATCACGGTCCTCGCCGGGGTCAAGGTCATGCCGCAGTTGCTGCGCGAGACCCGGGGGCTGCTGGCGAAGGCCTGGAATGAATGACGCGATAGATGAATGACGCGGGAGTCGCTGGCTCACGCGTGCGGGGTTCCTGGCAGGAAGTGAAGAACGGGGTGGAGAGGTGCTGAGCTTCTTCGGACGGGCATCCGTGTCCAAGGTGACGGCACCATTGGGGAAGGCTCTGGTCAAGACCGGGCTCACCCCCGATTCCGTCACCGTCATCGGCACCGTGGCGACCGTGGCCGGCGCGGTCACACTGTTTCCCAGCGGACATCTGTTCTGGGGAGCGATGTTCATCTGGCTGTTCGTCATGTTCGACATGCTCGACGGTGCCATGGCCCGCGCCCGCGGCGGCGGAACCCGGTACGGTGCCGTTCTCGACGCCACCTGCGACCGGGTGGCCGACGGTGCGATCTTCGCCGGTCTCGCCTGGTGGGCGGTCTATCACGAGAACAGCAAGCCGCTGCTGATCGCGACTCTGCTGTGCCTCGTCACCTCGCAGGTGATCTCGTACGCCAAGGCGCGCGCCGAGGCCAGTGGACTGTCCGCCGACGGTGGACTCATCGAACGACCCGATCGGCTGGTCATCGTGCTGGTCGGTGCCGGCGTGACCGGGCTCGGAGTTCCATGGGCCATTCACGTCGCGATGTGGTTGCTGTCGGCGGGCAGCGTCATCACCGTGTTCCAGCGGGTACTGGCCGTTCGCCGGTCGCCGGGCGCCCGGGACGTGCTGCCCCTCCCGCCTGCGGACACGACGCCGGAAGACGGACAGGCGAGCGCGCAGTGAGCGGCCTGTCGGAACGCATCAGCGACCTGGGGTACGCGACCGGCTGGCGGCTGGTCCGTGCGCTGCCGGAGAAGGCCGCGGTCGCCCTGTTCGACAGGGGAGCCGATTTCGCCGTCCGGAACGGCGGCCCGGAACAGTTGCGCCGCAATCTCGCCCGCGTGCTCGGTGTACCCGCGGCCGAGGTGCCGGACACCCTGATGCAGGCGTCGATGCGGTCCTACGCGCGCTACTGGCGGGAGGCTTTCCGGCTGCCGTCGATGGACCTCGTGAAGACGGGCGCCGCCCTCGACGAGCTGATCGAAGGCCAGAAGCACCTCGACGCCGCGAAAGAAGCCGGCCGGGGCGCGGTCATGGCACTGCCGCACAGCGGCAACTGGGACATGGCGGGTGTGTGGTGCGCCCAGCACTGGGGCGGGCTGTCCACGGTCGCCGAGCGATTGAAGCCGGAGTCGCTGTACCGGCGGTTCGTCGACTACCGCGAAGGGCTCGGCTTCGAGATCTTCCCGCTCAGCGGAGGAGAGAACCCCCCGTTCGTGGAACTGTCGGCGCGACTGCGCGGCAACGGGATCGTGTGCCTCCTCGGTGAACGCGACCTGGCGAAGAAGGGCGTCCCGGTGACGTTCTTCGGGGAACCGACGCGCATGCCCGCCGGCCCCGCGAAGCTGGCGATCGACACCGGCGCGCCGCTCCTACCGGTGCACTGCTGGTTCACAGACGGCGGGTGGGGTTTCCGCATCGACCCGCCGATCGACACCACCGCGGGGGTTGCCGCGGCGACTCAGGCCCTGGCGGACCGGTTCGAAGCCAACATCGCGGCACATCCCGAGGACTGGCACATGCTTCAGCCGCTGTGGCTCTCCGACCTGTCCCAGTCGAGGCTCTCCCGCATGGAGAACTCGTGAAGATCGGAATGGTCTGCCCGTACTCGTTCGACGTCCCGGGCGGAGTGCAGGCTCACGTCGTCGACCTCGCGGAGGTTCTGATCGAGCGCGGGCACAAGGTGAGCGTCCTCGCGCCGGCGTCCGACGACGTCGACCTGCCCGACTTCGTCGTCTCCGCGGGACGCGCCCTCGCCATTCCCTACAACGGCTCGGTGGCCCGGCTGAGTTTCGGCCCCGCCGCGAGCGCCCGCGTGCGGCGCTGGATCTCGGACAACAACTTCGACGTCCTGCACATCCACGAGCCGAACGCGCCGAGCCTGTCGATGCTCGCCATGCGCGTGGCCGAGGGGCCCATCGTGGCCACCTTCCACACGTCGACCACGAAGTCGTTGGTGCTGAGCACATTTCAGGGTGTACTCCAGCCCTACCTGGAGAAGATCAGCGGCCGCATCGCGGTGTCGGAACTCGCGCGACGCTGGCAGGTGGAATCACTGGGCTCCGATGCGGTCGAGATCCCCAACGGGGTCGACGTCCAGGCGTTCGCGAACGCCGAGCCGCTGCCCGGCTACCCGCGTCCCGGAAAGACCATCCTCTTCCTCGGCCGCTACGACGAGCCCCGCAAGGGCATGGCGGTGCTTCTCAAGGCGCTTCCCGCCCTGGTGGAGAAGTATCCCGGCCTCGAGGTGCTGGTGGTCGGCCGCGGCGACGAGGACAAACTGCGCCGCGAGGCCGGCCCGGTCTTCGGGCACCTGCGTCTGCTCGGCCAGGTCGACGATGCCGACAAGGCGTCGGCACTGCGGAGCGCCGACGTGTACTGCGCACCCAACCTCGGTGGTGAGAGCTTCGGCATCGTGCTGGTGGAGGCGATGGCCGCGGGAGCCGCCGTCGTGGCGAGCGAACTGGACGCGTTCCGCCGTGTCCTGCGGGACGGGCAGGCAGGCGTGCTGGTGCCGGTCGGGGATGCGGCGGCGCTCGCCGCCGGGATCGACTCGGTGCTCGGCGACCCCGAGCGCAGCGCCGCACTCACCGATGTCGGCCGAACGGTGGTCACCGAATACGACTGGCCGGTGGTGGCCGAACAGATCCTGCGGGTCTACGAGACGGTCACCGTCGGCCGCGACGGCGTCCGGGAGGTCGGATCATGACGTTCTCCGCCCTCACGATCCTGGTCCTCGCCCTGGTCGCAGCCGTTGTCCTGGCGATCGGCCTGTGGGCGTACGGAACGGCCAACCGCCTCGACCGCCTGCACGTCCGCTCCGACCTGTCCTGGCAGGCCCTCGACGCGGCCCTCGCCCGCCGGGCGGTGGTCGTGCGGGCGGCGGCCGCGGCGATGGACCCACCCGAAGGCAGGTCGCTGGCCGCGCTGGCGGCCCGGGCCGAACGGTCGGACCGGGCCGACCGGGAGATCGCCGAGAACGCGCTGTCCAGTGCGCTCTCGGCCCTCGACCCGGAGACCCTGCGGCCCCAGTTGGTGGCGGAACTCGCCGATGCCGAGGCGCGGGTGCTGATCGCCCGCCGATTCCACAACGACGCCGTCCGCGACACCCTCGCACTCCGCACCCGGCGTCCGGTCCGATGGCTGCACCTCGGGGGCACGGCCTCGCTGCCGACGTACTTCGAGATCACCGAACGCTCGTCCGCCGCTGCGTTCACCGAGGGTCTGTCCCTCGACTCCGTCCGGACATCCGCCCGGGTGGTGCTGCTCGACGGTGATGGCCGGGTCCTGCTGCTCCGGGGTCACGACCCCACCGTCCCCGACATCTACTACTGGTTCACGATCGGTGGCGCCGTCGAGAAGGGGGAGAACCTGCGGGCCGCCGCGGTCCGGGAGATCGCCGAGGAGACGGGGCACACCGCGTCGCCCGAATCGCTGCGCGGACCCATGTGGCGGCGGGTTGCCATCTTCTCCTGGAACGGGCAGCTGATCCGCTCCGAGGAACTGTTCTTCGCGCTGCGCACCGACGGATTCGAGCCGCACCACGGGGGCTTCACCGAACTCGAGAACCGCACCATCACCGGTCACCGGTGGTGCACCGCGGACACGGTTCGTGAACTGGCGGCAGCAGGCGAAGCCGTGTACCCGCACGACCTCGCGGATCTCCTCGACGAGGCAGGCGCGGTGGCCTCGGCCCCGGACGAACCCGAGGTGCGCGCGATCACCTGAGCCGCCCCGGGCGTCCGGAGAAAGCCAGCAATCGCGGACTGGCTACGGAAGTGGACCGCCCCTCGTCCTAGAATCGGGTACTGCAGCGTGAACGTCGTCGCTCACGCATGCCGCTATCGAAGTCAATCCACGCCACAACCCAGGAGTTCGCTGTGAGCACCCCCGACACCACCCCCACCACCGGTACGGCACGCGTCAAGCGTGGCATGGCCGAGATGTTGAAGGGCGGGGTCATCATGGACGTCGTCACCCCCGATCAGGCGAAGATCGCCGAGGATGCCGGTGCGGTCGCGGTGATGGCGCTCGAGCGGGTGCCCGCGGACATCCGGGCGCAGGGTGGGGTGTCCCGGATGAGTGATCCGGACATGATCGACGGCATCATCTCCGCGGTGTCGATCCCGGTGATGGCCAAGGCCCGGATCGGGCACTTCGTGGAGGCGCAGATCCTGCAGTCCCTGGGGGTCGACTATGTCGACGAGTCGGAGGTGCTGACCCCGGCCGACTACGCCAATCACATCGACAAGTGGCAGTTCACCGTCCCGTTCGTGTGTGGTGCCACCAATCTCGGTGAGGCGCTGCGGCGGATCACCGAGGGTGCGGCGATGATCCGGTCCAAGGGTGAGGCCGGTACCGGTGACGTGTCGAACGCGACCACGCACATGCGGACGATCGGTGGGGAGATCCGCCGGTTGACCTCGCTGAGCGAGGACGAGCTGTATGTGGCGGCGAAGGAGTTGCAGGCCCCGTACGATCTGGTCGTCGAGGTCGCCAAGGCCGGGAAGTTGCCGGTGACGATGTTCACCGCCGGTGGCATCGCCACCCCGGCGGATGCGGCGATGATGATGCAGCTCGGTGCGGAGGGTGTGTTCGTCGGGTCGGGGATCTTCAAGTCGGGTAATCCGGCGGAGCGGGCCGCGGCGATCGTGAAGGCGACCACGTTCTTCGACGACCCGGACGTGCTGGCGAAGGTCTCCCGTGGGCTGGGTGAGGCGATGGTCGGGATCAACGTCGACGACATCCCCGTCCCGCACCGGCTCGCCGAACGCGGCTGGTGATCTCCGCGATCGATCGGTGATCGATCGCGGCGCTCCCGGCGCCGCACTACTTCCGTTCGCACCGCACGAGGCCCCGACCCGGGCCTCGTGCGGTGCGGTGCCCGGTGCCCGGGACCCGTGTGAGAGTGTCAGCGGACGAGCATCGGAAGGGGCCGTGGATGGCGACGATCGAAGAGATCCTGGAAGTGGAACGCCTCGAGGAGAACATCTTCCGAGGCATAGCGACCGAAACCATGCTTCCCCGGACGTTCGGTGGGCAGGTGGCCGGTCAGGCGCTGGTGGCGGCGGTCCGCACCGTAGACCCCCGTTTCATGGTGCATTCGCTGCACGGCTACTTCCTGCGTCCCGGAAACCCCACGATGCCGATCGTGTACCTGGTGGACCGCATCCGGGACGGTCGGTCGTTCGTCACCCGGCGGGTCAGTGCCGTCCAGGACGGTCAGGCGATCTTCACGATGTCGGCGTCGTTCCAGGTCGAGGACGAGGGCATCGAGCACCAGGACGAGATGCCCGTGGTCCCGCCGCCCGATACGCTGCCGTTCGCCAGTGACTCCGACGACCCGGAGATCGCCTGGCTCGCCCAGGAGTGGTCCGACTGGGACATCCGGATGGTCGGCCACGGCGAGGTCGACCGTCGGCGCGGTGCGGCCGCTCAGCAGCAGGCGTGGTTCCGGTCCCGCAAGACGCTGCCCGACGACCCGGTCTTCCACGTCTGCGCACTGGCCTACATGAGCGACATGACGCTGATCGGTTCCGCCATGACCCCGCACCCCGGTATCGAGATCAACGGTGCCTCACTCGATCACGCGCTGTGGTTCCTGCGCCCGTTCCGGGCCGACGAGTGGCTGCTGTACGACCAGACGTCACCGTCCGCCGGATTCGGACGGGCGCTCGCGCAGGGCCGGATCTTCGACCGGAAGGGCAACCTGGTCGCGGCCGTCGTGCAGGAAGGGCTGACCCGGTTCCTGCGCACGACGTGAGCGGCCTCAGCGGCCCGCCCGGACTGCGGGCCTCGGCGGATGGTCGTACCGCACCAGCAGGTCGGGTTCGTCCGTGACGTCGGCAGCACGGCGCAGCAGTGCGGGGACGGTCCATTGTTGATCGGCCGGGGTTCGGCGCATCAGGGCGCCTTCGCCCAGATGGAGTTGCACGGTGACGTCGAAGTCGAGATCCCGGCCCAGCAGCATCGGGCCCGCGACGAGAAGCACCTGACCGTCGGCCGCGGGAACGCGGGCGCAGCGGGCGGAGCGATCCTCGGCCTCGTCCCACAGGCGCGGCAACCACCGGCGGTCGGTGCGGACCGACCGCACCACCTCCCGGTTCAGGGCGTCGTAGTCGAACCAGAGGGTGCGGTAGCTGAGTTCGTCGTCGCGCCCGTGCTCGAACCGCAGGGAGGCGGGCCGGACGTAGTCGTGGAGCGACACGACGTCACACGGGCGGCCCCGCTCCCGCAGCGACGCGCACACCGCGTCCGCGAGGGGCAGGGGGTGCGCGCCGTCGGGAGCGTCGATCGCGACGACGGCGGTGCCGTGAACGGCGAGGCAGTCTTCGGAGACGAGGGCGACGAGACCGTCAGGGCTCGTCGGTGTGAACATCGTCATGGCACCCATGGTGCCTCGAGCCCGAACCGGGCGGATAACCTTGACCAGGCACAGAAGGAGGGCTCATGGCGAGCATCGAGGACGTTCTCGAACTCGAAGCGCTGGAGAAGGACATCTTCCGCGGCGCGGTTCATCCGTCTGTTCTGAAGAGGACGTTCGGCGGGCAGGTCGCGGGTCAGTCACTGGTGTCCGCGGTCCGTACCGTCGACGAGGCATTCAAAGTCCACTCCCTGCACGGGTACTTCCTGCGCCCCGGAAATCCGGCGAAACCCACCGTCTACCTGGTCGACCGGATCCGGGACGGCAGATCCTTCTGCACGAGGCGCGTCACCGGAATCCAGGACGGCAAGGCGATCTTCACCATGTCGGCGTCGTTCCACACCGAGGACGACGGCATCGAGCATCAGGACACGATGCCGTCCGTCCCCGCGCCCGAGGAACTGGTCGACGCACAGACCCTCGACGAGTTCGCCGCCACCGATCTCTACCGGGAGTGGAAGGAATGGGACGTCCGTATCGTTCCGGCTGGCTCCACCGGGAAGACTCCCGGAATCGCCGCGCAGCAACGGGTGTGGATGCGGTACCGCAGCAAGCTGCCGGACGATCAGGTCTTCCACATCTGCACCCTCGCCTACCTCAGTGACATGACGCTCCTCGGTGCGTCGAAGGTCCCGCACCCCGGAGTGGTCACGCAGACGGCGTCGCTCGATCACGCCATGTGGTTCATGCGCCCGTTCCGCGCCGACGAGTGGCTGCTCTACGACCAGACCTCACCCTCCGCCGGCTTCGGCCGCGCCCTCACCCAGGGCCGCATGTTCGACCGGAACGGCACCATGGTCGCCGCCGTCGTCCAGGAGGGGTTGACCCGTATCCAGCGCGATCAGGACAAGCGCGACATCGAGACAGGAAACATGGCATGACCCGTCCCCTCGTCGGAGTACTCGCCCTGCAGGGCGACGTCCGTGAACACCTCGCCGCACTGAACGATTCGGGTGCGGACGCCGTCGGCATCCGCCGCCCGGAGGAGCTCGAGAAGATCGACGGCCTCGTCATCCCGGGCGGCGAGTCGACGACGATGAGCAAGCTGCTGCAGATCTTCGAACTGCTCGAACCCCTGAAGGCGCGCCTGCGCGACGGGTTGCCCG
This sequence comes from Rhodococcus sp. IEGM 1305, assembly GCF_030058635.1. Classification (NCBI taxonomy): domain Bacteria; kingdom Bacillati; phylum Actinomycetota; class Actinomycetes; order Mycobacteriales; family Nocardiaceae; genus Rhodococcus; species Rhodococcus sp. IEGM 1305. The sequence continues at coordinate 41,367 of NZ_JASHKX010000041.1, read as the reverse complement.
CCTACGGGTCCTGCGCCGGGATGATCCTCCTCGCGAGCGAGATCCTCGACACGAGACCTGACGCGCAGCACCTCGGTGCGATCGACATGACGGTGCGCCGCAACGCCTTCGGTCGTCAGGTCGACTCCTTCGAGTCCGACCTCGAATTCGAGGGCATCGTCGGCGACCCGATGCGGGCCGTGTTCATCCGGGCTCCGTGGGTGGAGCGCGTCGGCGACGACGTCCAGGTCCTTGCCCGCGTGCCCGAGTCGGGTGGCGCGGCCGCCGGACGGATCGTGGCCGTCCGGCAGGGCGCCGTGGTGGCGACGTCGTTCCACCCGGAGGTGACGGGCGACCGGCGGGTGCACGAGCTGTTCGTCGACATCGTCCGCGGGGTCTAGCTCGCCGGACGGGGCGCGGCGAGTGTGTTGAGGAGCGCCGCACCCTGTGCGGCGCCGTCCACGGTGACCGCGAACGGGCGGCCGCCGGTGCGGTTCAGCACGATGCCCTCGCCGGCGCGGATCACGACCGCGGTCCCGCGCGGCGTGAAGCGGTAGCCCCAGCCGCCCCATTCCGTGGGCCGGATCTCGGTGACCCGAGCCTCGTCGATGGAGTCGAGCGGGATCTTCCGCCAGCGGATGTTCCACGACGACAGGGTCAGTCCTGTGCGGTCGATCTGCACGGTCACGGAGGCGAAGCCGCCGCCGGCGACCGCCAGGACGACGAAGAGGACGGCCAGCCAGAGCGCTCCCACCAGCGCGGAGACGACGGCGGCCAGGGTCATGGCGAGAGCGAGCACGCCCGCCCACCGCCCGCGGGCACAACCGGTCCACGATGCGCGCTCGCCGGGCGCCAGGGGGACGGGCAGCGTCGGCGCCGCACCGTTCTCCGGGGAGTGCGGCGTCCGGGGGAGCAGGGCGAACGTGGCGATTGCCCACACGATTCCCAAGAGGGGAACGACGATCCACCAGCCCAGCGTCGCCGCTTCCGGCGAGCCCGCCTCGATCGTGGCGGCGACGCTGACGATCCACGCCGTGGCCACCGTCCACCCGACGAGAACGGTGGCGGGAAGCCAGAGCGCGGCGTCGGTGCGGACCCGCGCCGCCACGACGCCCGCGATCACGGCGGCGGCCGCGCAGACGGCCAGAGCGATCCAGAAGTAGGTGGTCGTGTCGCTGAATCGGTCGGGTTCGGTGCCGGACCAGTGGCTGGCCACCACCGGCGGCAGTTGCCCGCTCCAGGCGAGTCTCGCGATCACGAGCGCGAGGAGGGGCACAGCGGAGGTCGCGGCGAGGAGGCGCGTTCGGGAGGTCGTCATTGTCTGGTGGTCTCCTTGATCACGTCGAGCATCTGTTCGGTGTCGAGTCCGAGGCGTCGTGCCTCGGACACGAAAGCCTTTGCGGCTTCGGTCAATCCGGTGTGTACCGGGTCCGTGTCGGCGCGGACGACCGCGCCCCGGCCCCGGCGGAGGTCGATCAGGCCCTCGTCGCGCAGCGCGGCGTACGCGCGCAGCACGGTGTGGAGGTTGACGTCGATGGATTCGGCCAGCGCCCGGGCGGAGGGGAGCCGATCGCCCGCGCCGATCTCGCCGCGCAGGAACGCGCCGCGCACGTTGGCCGCGATCTGTTCACCCAGTGGGGTGGTGGAGCTGTGGTCGACCCGCATCAACATGTTTGCATTCTATGCAAACAATGGCGACTTATGCGAGTTGTTACCCCGGGAACGCGCAGGGGCGGCCGGGCTGCGGGTAACATCGTCAAAGCTGAAACCGCGCATTCGGCGTGCCAAAGGCAGCAGGAAAGGGGCTTGAATCGCATGAGCGGCCACTCCAAATGGGCCACCACCAAGCACAAGAAGGCTGTGATCGATGCCAAGCGTGGCAAAGCCTTCGCGAAGCTGATCAAGAACATCGAGGTGGCGGCCCGTACCGGCGGTGGCGATCCTGCGGGAAACCCCACCCTGTACGACGCCATCCAGAAGGCCAAGAAGACGTCGGTCCCCAACGACAACATCGAGCGCGCCCGCAAGCGCGGCGCCGGTGAAGAAGCGGGCGGCGCCGACTGGCAGACCATCATGTACGAGGGTTACGGACCCAACGGTGTCGCCGTCCTCATCGAGTGCCTGACCGACAACCGCAACCGTGCGGCCGGCGAGGTGCGCACCGCGATGACCCGCAACGGCGGCAACATGGCCGACCCGGGTTCCGTGTCCTACCTGTTCACGCGCAAGGGTGTCGTCACCCTCGAGAAGGGTGACCAGAGCGAGGACGACGTGCTGATGGCGGTCCTCGATGCGGGTGCCGAAGAGGTCACCGACCTCGGCGACACCTTCGAGATCGTGAGCGAGCCCACCGACCTCGTCGCCGTCCGCAGCGCACTGCAGGAGGCGGGAATCGACTACGACTCCGCCGAGGCCGACTTCCGTGCGTCCGTCGAGGTTCCGGTCGACGCCGACGGAGCCCGCAAGGTGTTCAAGCTCGTCGACGCGCTCGAGGAGTCCGACGACGTGCAGAACGTCTACACCAACGTCGACCTGTCCGACGAGGTACTGGCGGAGCTCGACGACTGATCGCACGACGCACGGCACGGGGCGGGGGAGCGGTGCTCGCCCGCCCCGGCTCGTCCTGCGTGTTGATGCGCCGACTCGTCCGACCCCACGGCTAAGCTATCGAACAGCTGTTCGGCGTGGGAGAGGTGGCTTTGCGTGCGTGTGCTGGGTGTGGATCCCGGTCTGACCCGGTGCGGATTCGGAGTGGTGGACGGCGGTAGCGGCCGCACCGTCACCCCGATCGCCGTCGACGTGGTCCGGACCCCGGCAGACCTCGAGTTGTCGTCCAGGCTGCTGCGGATCTCCGAAGCGGCCGAATCGTGGATCGATCTGCACAGGCCCGAGGTCGTGGCGATCGAGCGGGTGTTCTCCCAGCACAACGTGCGCACCGCGATGGGCACCGCGCAGGCGGGTGGCGTCGTCGCCCTCGCCGCCGCGCGCCGCGGCATCCCCGTGTGTTTCCATACCCCCAGTGAGGTCAAGGCCGCCGTCACCGGGAGTGGCTCGGCAGACAAAGCTCAGGTGACGGCAATGGTGACGCGCATCCTCAAACTTGCGGCCGCACCCAAACCGGCCGACGCGGCGGACGCGCTGGCACTGGCGATCTGCCATTGCTGGCGGGCGCCGATGATCGAACGCATGGCCCGCGCCGAAGCCGCGGCCGCCGAACAAAAACGTCGCTACCAGGCCCGACTGGCCGAAGTGAAGAAGGCAGGTACACGATGATCGCGTCCGTCCGCGGCGAGGTGCTCGAGATCGCCCTCGACCATGCGGTGATCGAATCCGCCGGAGTGGGCTACCGCGTGAACGCGACGCCGGCCACCCTCGGCGGACTGCAACGGGGATCCGAGGCCCGGCTGGTCACGGCGATGATCGTCCGCGAGGACTCGATGACGCTGTACGGGTTCCCCGACTCGGAGTCCAAGGAGTTGTTCGGGCTGCTCCAGACGGTGTCGGGAGTCGGCCCCCGGCTGGCGATGGCCACCCTCGCCGTCCTCGAACCCGACGCGCTGCGGGCGGCCCTGGCCGAGGGCAACGTCACGGCACTCACGCGGGTGCCGGGCATCGGCAAACGCGGGGCGGAGCGGATGGTCGTCGAACTGCGCGACAAGGTCGACGCCGTCGCGTCCACGTCCGGGGCGGTGCCGATCGGTGCGGGCGGCGGCGGATCGGTCCGCGACCAGATCGTCGAAGCCCTTGTCGGGCTCGGATTCCCGGCCAAGCAGGCCGAGCAGGCCACCGACTCCGTCCTCGCCGAGGCACCCGAGTCGACCACCTCGACGGCGCTGCGCTCCGCCCTCTCCCTGCTCGGGAAGACCAGATGAATCCCGAACCCGGGGGCGACTACGACGAGGAGTCCCCGGTCTCGGCCGATCTCGTCGCCGGCGACGGCGACATCGAGGCCAGCCTGCGCCCGAAGAACCTCCACGACTTCATCGGGCAACCGCGGGTCCGGGAGCAGTTGCAGCTCGTCCTGACCGGCGCGAAGATGCGCGGCGGCACCCCCGACCACATCCTCCTCTCGGGCCCGCCCGGGCTGGGGAAGACCAGCATGGCGATGATCATCGCCGGCGAACTGGGCTCCTCGCTGAGGCTGACGTCGGGTCCGGCGCTGGAACGGGCCGGCGACCTGGCCGCCATGCTGAGCAACCTCGTCGAGGGCGACGTGCTGTTCATCGACGAGATCCACCGCATCGCCCGGCCGGCCGAAGAGATGCTCTATCTCGCGATGGAGGACTTCCGGGTCGACGTCGTGGTCGGCAAGGGTCCCGGCGCCACGTCCATTCCCCTGGAGGTCGCACCGTTCACCCTGGTAGGGGCCACCACTCGCTCGGGGGCGCTCACCGGGCCGCTGCGCGACCGGTTCGGGTTCACCGCCCACATGGACTTCTACGAACCCGCGGAACTGCAGCAGATCCTCATGCGGTCGGCGGGCATTCTCGGCGTGCAACTCGGTGAGGAGGCCGGCGCCGAGATCGCGAGCAGGTCCCGGGGCACGCCCCGCATCGCGAACCGACTCCTGCGCCGTGTCCGCGATTACGCCGAGGTCCGGGCTGACGGCGTCGTCACCCGCGACATCGCCCACGCCGCTCTCGCCGTCTACGACGTCGACCAGCTGGGACTCGACCGCCTCGACCGGTCCGTCCTCAGCGCCCTCGTGCGCAGCTTCGGCGGCGGCCCGGTCGGAGTGTCCACCCTGGCCGTCGCGGTGGGTGAGGAACCCGCCACCGTCGAGGAGGTGTGTGAGCCCTTCCTCGTCCGTGCCGGAATGATCGCCCGGACACCCCGCGGCCGTGTCGCCACGGCCGCCGCGTGGACGCAACTGGGCCTGACCCCGCCGCCGGACGCTGTGACCGGCGGAATCGAGGTCCGCGTCAACGAACCGCAGGCCTCCCTGTTCGATCCGCAAGACCCCTGATCGACCCCCGGAGAAACGCCCGCCTCGTGCCGAGCGAACCGGTGTCCGGGCCGGTGATGGCACACTGGTGTATTGCATCGGTCCAACCGGGACCAGTGCTTCGGACCGTGCGACATACCTCGAGGTTGACTTTCAGATGGATTTTCTCTTCCCGCTCCTGATTCTGGCGCTGCTCGTCCCCATGTTCCTGGGGATCCGCCGACAGAAGAAAGAGGCGGCCAAGGTGACCGCTCTGCAGGACTCGATCTCGGTCGGCGACCGCGTCCTCACGACTGCCGGTCTGCACGGCACCGTCGTCGCACTCGGCGACGAGACGATCGACCTCGAGATCGCTCCCGGCGTGGTCACCACGTGGTCGCGTCTCGTCGTCCGCGAGCAGATCGTCGACGCCCCGCTGCAGGGTGACGGTTCCCTCGACCACGAGTCGATCGACGCCGAGGCCCCCGCCACCGACATCGTGCGCGAGGATCGTGAGAACGGCGGCGACAGCACGCCGCGGCTGAACAAGGATTGATCGACGCTTCCGCGGCGTATTTCCGCAGCCGTCGCGTCGCAGGCGCCCCGGGCGCGGCAACCGGGGCACAGCCCTGCGTCTGCCGGCTCGGTGCGCTGTGAACGTTCCTACCCGAACTGCACGTACTGAGGAGACATAGAGATCGTGGCACCTTCCACAGGATCGGTGCATCCCGTCCGCTACCTCACCGTTTTCGCGGTGCTCGTGGCGGTTCTGTATGCCCTGGTGTTCTTCACCGGCGACAAGTCCGCGACACCCAAGCTGGGCATCGACCTGCAAGGTGGGACCCGAGTCACCCTCACCGCACGCACCCCGGACGGCAGCAAGCCGACGCCGGACAGCCTGCGGCAGGCCCAGGAGATCATCGAGACCCGTGTGAACGGACTCGGCGTGTCCGGCTCCGAGGTGGTCATCGACGGCGACAACCTCGTCATCACCGTCCCCGGCGACGACAGCGCACAGGCGCGTTCGCTCGGCCAGACGGCGCGCTTGTACGTTCGTCCCGTCCAGACGTCCCAGGCCGCGGCTCCTGCCGGCACACAGGCACCCGCCGCCGGTGAGACGCCCGCCCAGACTCCCGCCGGAACCGAGACTCCCGCACCCCAGAACCGGCCGTTCCCGGCTCAGGATCCGTCCACCTCTCCCGAGCCGACTCCGGCGCCGGCCGACGGGTCCGGCACCGAGACCGCCGAGGCGGCCGACGAGATCGCGGCAGCGCGGGCCACCCGTCAGAGCACCGACCCGGCCGTGCAGCAGCAGGCCATGGCGACACTCGACTGCAGCGTGCCCGACCCACTGCGCGGCAACGACGACCCGGCCCTGCCGCTCGTCGCGTGCTCCACCGACGGTCAGGCCGTGTACCTGCTCGAACCGGCGATCATCGACGGACAGGAGATCGCCGACGCGACGTCCGGCTACAACTCCCAGCAGTCGCGGCACGAGGTGAGCCTGACGTTCAAGTCCGAGGGCAGCAACACCTGGGCCACGTTCACGTCGCAGAACATCGGCAAGCAGGCCGCGTTCACGCTCGACTCCAAGGTGGTGAGCGCACCGGTCGTCCAGGGCGCGACACCCGCAGGCAGCTCGACGTCGATCACCGGCTCGTTCACCGCGGAAAGCGCGAAGGAACTCGCGAACACCCTGAAGTACGGCTCGCTGCCGCTGTCGTTCGCGGCGTCGGAGGCGGAGACCGTGTCGGCGACGCTGGGTCTCGCCTCGCTGGAGGCCGGTCTCATCGCCGGACTGGTGGGTCTGGTCCTGGTGCTGCTCTACTGCCTGCTCTACTACCGCATGCTCGGCGTGCTGACGGCGCTGTCGCTGGTGCTGTCCGGTGTGATGGTCTACGCGATCATGGTGCTGCTCGGCCGGTACATCAATTTCACCCTCGACCTCGCGGGCATCGCCGGTCTGATCATCGGTATCGGTATGACCGCCGACTCGTTCGTGGTGTTCTTCGAGAGAATCAAGGACGAGATGCGGGAGGGACGCAGTTTCCGGTCCGCGGTTCCGCGCGGCTGGGCCCGTGCGCGCCGGACCATCCTGTCCGGTAACGCGGTCAGCTTCATCGCCGCCGCGGTGCTGTACATCCTCGCGGTCGGGCAGGTCCGCGGCTTCGCGTTCACCCTCGGCCTGACCACCATCCTCGATGTCGTCGTGGTGTTCCTGGTGACGTGGCCGCTGGTCCACCTGGCCTCGAAGTCGCCGTTCTGGTCGAAGCCCGGCGTCAACGGGCTGGGTGCCGTGCAGCAGATCGCCAAGGAACGCAAGGCTGCCGCAGCGTCGGCGAAGGAGTCACGAGTATGAGCGAATCGACCACGTCCCAGTCTGCGTCGCAGACGGACCCCGAGTCTTCGCTGTCCGATTCGGGCGTCAACCAGTCGTCGATGCCCCAGCACAGCCTGCTGTCGCGGCTGTACACCGGAACCGGCGCCTTCGAGGTCGTCGGGCGTCGCCGCTTCTACTACATCCTGACCGGCACGATCGTGCTGATCTCGTTGCTGAGCATCCTCGTCCGCGGGTTCACGCTCGGTATCGACTTCGAGGGTGGATCGCGGATCCAGTTCCCCGCCGGCGACGGGGTGGAGACCGCACAGGTGGAGGAGGTCTACTCCGAGGCGCTCGGCATGGACCCCGTCTCGGTGCAGACGGTGGGCTCGGGGTCGAGCGCGACCGTGCAGATCCGCTCCGAGGCACTCGACGCGGCGCAGGTGGTGACGCTTCAGGACGCGTTGTACAACGAGTTCCAGCCGAAGGACAGTGACGGCAACGTCAGCAAGAACGTGATCAGCGTCGCCGACGTCAGCGAGACGTGGGGCGGGCAGATCACCCAGAAGGCGCTGATCGCGCTGCTTGTGTTCCTGGTGATCGTGAGCGTGTACATCGCCGTCCGGTTCGAGCGGGACATGGCCATCGCCGCGATCGTCGCGCTGTTCTTCGACATCGCGGTCACCGCCGGCGTGTATTCGCTGGTCGGCTTCGAGGTGACCCCGGCGACCGTCATCGGCCTGCTGACGATTCTCGGTTTCTCGCTCTACGACTCGGTGGTGGTGTTCGACAAGGTCGAGGAGAACACGCGCGGGATTCTGCACCTGACCCGTCGCACCTACGCAGAGCAGGCGAACCTGGCGATCAACCAGACGCTGATGCGGTCCATCAACACCACCCTGATCAGCGTGTTGCCGGTGCTCGCGCTGATGGTGGTCGCGGTCTGGATGCTCGGTGTCGGAACGCTGAAGGACCTGGCGCTGGTGCAGCTCGTGGGCATCATCGTCGGCGCCTACTCGTCGATCTTCTTCGCGACGCCCCTGCTGGTCACGCTGAAGGAGCGGTGGGGTCCGGTCGCCGCGCACACGCGCAAGGTCCTCGCTCGCCGCGCGACCCTGGCACAGGGCGGTGCGCAGAAGGCCGGTACCCCGGCCGCCGAGGTCGCCGCGTCCACGGCGGACACCGCCGTCCCGCGCCGCCGGTCGGCGGCGACCGCACCCACACCGGGCTCACGTCCCACCGGGAAGCGCAACAAGAAGAGGCACTGACATGCCCGCATCGCACAGCACCCGGCGCGGTGCGCACACCCGACACGGCCGTACGGCGGCCGTGTCGGGTGCCGGCCTCCTCGCGACCGTGCTCCTCGCCGGCTCGCTCGCCGGATGTTCCGAGGAAGGTGAGCAGATCCCGTCGATCGGGTACGCCATCGACAACACCGTCACCACCTACAACGCCAACAGCGTCGCGGGTGCGGTGTCGGGGGCGCGTCAGGCGTTCGCGCGGGTGCTGCCCGGGTTCAACTACACCGGACCGGAAGGCGGACCGGTGGCCGACACGGACATCGGCACCGCCAACGCGATGCCCGGGGACGCCCTGACGATCCAGTACAAGCTCAATCCCAACTCCGTCTACTCCGACGGTGTGCCGATGTCCTGCGACGATCTGGTGCTGACGTGGGCGGCGAACAGTGGCCGTTTCCCGATGTTCGATGCGGCGAGTACGGCCGGCTACTCGGACATCGACCGGATCGACTGCCAGACCGGCGCGAAGGATGCCGTCGTCACGTTCAAGGCGGGACGCAATGTCACCGACTGGAAGTCGCTGTTCGGCGCGACGTCGATGATGCCGGCGCACGTGGTCGCCAGCGCTGCCGGCGTGCCCGACGTCGTGGCCGCCGTGCAGAATTCGGACGCGGATGCATTGACGCGCGTCGCGGACTTCTGGAACAACGGATGGACGATGGCGCCCGGCGACCTCGACCTCGCCAAGTTCCCCGCGTCCGGCCCCTACAAGGTCGAATCGTTCTCCGAGGACGAGGGCCTCGTGCTGGTGGCCAACGACCGGTGGTGGGGGAATCGTCCCGCCACCTCGCGGATCGTGGTGTGGCCCAAGTCTTCCGACGTGAGCGCGCGGATCGGTGACGGTTCGGTCGAGGTGGTCGACGTCGCCGCGGGATCGGCGCCCGATCTGGACCTCGGCGGGTTCGACGTGACGGAGGTGCCGTCGCGCAGCGTCGAGCAGTTCGTCCTGTCCACCTCGGGCCTGTTCGAGAACGCAGCCGGACGGCGGGCGTTCGCAGCGTGCCTGCCCCGGGAGGAGCTGGCGTCGAAGTTCGGGATCACCGCGGAGTCGGACGAGGCAGCTGCGGCGTCCGGTGCCCCGGTCGACACCCGGGTCACCGCCCCTGACAGCCTCGTTCACCAGTCGGTGGCCGGTGCCGTCGGCGGCCGATACGAGACGGCGGACACGGCAGCGGCGACGGACGCACTGGCCGACACCGGCAACACGTCCGCGACCGTCCGCGTCGGATATCTGGGACCGAACCCGCGCCGCGCCGAGATCGTGGCGGCCGTGGCGGCGGCGTGTGCCCCGGCCGGTATCACCGTGCAGGACGTCGCGTCGCCCGAGTTCACCCCGACCATGCTGCGCGACGGGCAGGTGGACGTGGTCCTCGCGGGCACGGCCTCCGCTCCCGGCGCCGCGGGCACCGCGGCGGCCACCACCGCGATGTACGCCCTCCGCAGCGGAATCCGATCGAACTTCGGGGACTACAGCAACGGCCGCGTCGACCAGATCGTCGACCAACTCGCGGTCGACAGCTCCACCGCCACCCAGCTGTCGCTGTCGACCGAGGCCGAGAACATCCTGTGGTCGGACGTGCCCACGGTGCCGCTGTTCGATCAGCCGCGGACCGTCGCGTTCGCAACAGGTTTGCAGGCGGGAGCAGTCAATCCGACGCGATCGGGCGCCGGCTGGAACATGGACAGGTGGGTTCTGCGCAGGTGATCGACCATTCTCCGGCCCGTGACGCCGTCACCCGGCTCACCCGATGGGCCGACGACTTTCCGCAACCCGGGGTGCGGTTCGCCGACCTGACGCCGGTCTTCTCCGACGCGGACGGTTTCCGTGTCGTCGTCGACGCGCTCGCCGCCTGCGCCCCGGAGGCGGATGTGATTGCCGCCGTCGACGCACGAGGGTTCCTCCTCGGTGGCGGCGTCGCCCGGGAACTGGGCTCCGGTGTGGTGGCCGTGCGGAAGTCGGGCAAATTGCCGCCGCCGGTGCTGTCGCAGTCGTACACCCTCGAGTACGGAACGGCCACGCTGGAGATTCCGGCCGACTCGATCGGTCTGGACGGGCGCTCCGTGCTCGTCGTCGACGACGTCCTGGCCACCGGTGGAACCCTCGACGCCACGGCGCGACTGGTGGAATCCGCAGGTGCCCGGGTGATCGGTGTCGCCGTGGTCCTGGAGATCGCCGCGCTGGGCGGCCGAGAGCGGCTCGGAAAGTACCCGCTCACGTCCCTCGTCACGGTCTGAGTACTAAAGTTGTGCCTGGTGGTCGTCACGGCCACCGGGGCGCATGCCCGAGACCAACCAGGGCCGCACGGCCCGAGCCATTTCAGTGGTAGGAGGTGACGGCATGACTTCGAATCTTGATCGGTCGCAGAACACGGGATCAACCTCGTCTGCGCAATCCGATGCCGAGTCACCTGCAGCGAACCCGGCTTCCGGTAACAACCGTGGAGCACAGGGATTCGCCGTTCCGGCGTCCGCATCGCGCCGGGTACGAGCGCGACTCGCCCGGCGCATCACGGGTCAGCGGAACACGACCATCCGGCCAGTTCTCGAACCCCTCGTCAGCCTGCATCGCGAGCTGTATCCCAAGGCGGACCTGGCGCTTCTGCAGCGCGCCTACGACGTCGCGGAGGAGCGGCACGCCAGCCAGCGCCGCAAGTCGGGCGACCCGTACATCACGCATCCGCTCGCCGTCGCCAGCATCCTCGCGGAACTGGGAATGGACACGACCACGCTCGTGGCGGCCCTGCTCCACGACACCGTCGAAGACACCGGGTATTCCCTCGAGCAGTTGACCGACGAGTTCGGCGAAGAGGTAGCCCACCTCGTCGACGGCGTCACCAAACTCGACAAGGTGGTGCTCGGCAACGCCGCAGAGGGCGAGACCATCCGCAAGATGATCATCGCGATGGCCCGGGACCCCCGCGTACTGGTGATCAAGGTGGCCGACCGGCTCCACAACATGCGGACCATGCGGTTCCTGCCGCCCGAGAAGCAGGCCCGCAAGGCCCGCGAAACCCTCGAGGTGATCGCGCCCCTGGCCCACCGGCTGGGCATGGCGACCGTGAAGTGGGAACTCGAGGACCTGTCCTTCGCGATCCTGCATCCCAAGAAGTACGACGAGATCGTGAGGCTCGTCGCCGACCGGGCGCCGTCCCGCGACACCTACCTCGCGAAGGTGCGTGCCGAGATCAACGCGACCCTGACGGCGTCCCGCATCAACGCCGTCGTCGAGGGCAGACCCAAGCACTACTGGTCGATCTACCAGAAGATGATCGTCAAGGGCCGCGACTTCGACGACATCCACGACCTGGTCGGCGTGCGGATTTTGTGCGACGAGGTCCGGGACTGTTACGCGGCCGTCGGCGTCGTCCACTCGCTGTGGCAGCCGATGGCGGGCCGGTTCAAGGACTACATCGCGCAGCCGCGTTACGGCGTGTACCAGTCGCTGCACACCACCGTGGTCGGACCGGAGGGCAAACCCCTCGAGGTGCAGATCCGCACCCACGACATGCACCGGACCGCCGAGTTCGGTATCGCCGCGCACTGGCGGTACAAGGAGACCAAGGGCAGGCACTCCGGTGACGTCGCCGAGGTCGACGACATGGCGTGGATGCGTCAGCTCCTCGACTGGCAGCGTGAGGCCGCCGACCCGGGGGAGTTCCTCGAGTCGCTCCGCTACGACCTCGCGGTCAAGGAGATCTTCGTCTTCACCCCCAAGGGCGACGTGGTGACGCTGCCCGCCGGGTCGACACCCGTCGACTTCGCGTACGCCGTGCACACGGAGGTCGGGCACCGATGTATCGGCGCCCGGGTCAACGGCAGGCTGGTGGCGCTCGAACGCAAGCTCGAGAACGGCGAGGTGGTGGAGGTCTTCACCTCCAAGGCCGTCAACGCCGGCCCGAGCCGCGACTGGCAGACGTTCGTCGTCTCCCCGCGCGCCAAGACGAAGATCCGGCAATGGTTCGCCAAGGAACGCCGTGAAGAGGCGCTCGAGACGGGCAAGGACGCCATCGCGAAGGAGGTGCGCCGGGTCGGCCTGCCGCTGCAGCGCCTGATGAACGCCGAATCGATGGCGTCCATCGCGCACGAACTGCACTACACCGACGTGTCGATGCTGTACACGGCCGTCGGCGAGAGCCACGTGTCGGCGCAGCACGTCGTCCAGCGTCTGGTGGCACATCTGGGCGGCGTCGGCGACGTCGAGGAGGAGCTGGCCGAGCGGTCGACTCCGTCCACGATGCCGATGCGGCCGAGGAGCACCGGCGACGCAGGTGTGCTCGTTCCCGGCGCGGAGGGCACGGTCGCCAAGCTGGCCAAATGCTGCACACCCGTTCCCGGCGACGAGATCATGGGCTTCGTGACCCGGGGCGGCGCGGTCAGCGTGCACCGCACCGACTGCACCAACGCGGGCTCCCTGCAGGAGCAGTCCGAGCGCATCATCGAGGTCAAGTGGGCGCCGTCGCCGTCGTCGGTGTTCCTGGTGGCCATCCAGATCGAGGCGCTCGATCGGCACCGGCTGCTGTCGGACGTGACGAAGGCGCTCGCGGACGAGAAGGTCAACATCCTGTCGGCGTCCGTGACGACGTCCGGTGACCGGGTGGCGATCAGCAAGTTCACGTTCGAGATGGGCGACCCGAAGCACCTCGGGCACGTGCTGAACGTGGTCCGCAACGTCGAGGGCGTGTACGACGTGTACCGGGTGACGTCCGCCGCGTAGCACCGACGAACGGGACGGTCGTTCGATCTGTTCGAACGACCGTCCCGTTCGTATAGCCGCGGGAGTGAGGTCAGCCGACCGTCGCGGTCTCGATCTGAACCGGGGTGTTGGGCTTGCCGCCGCCTGCGGACATGGATCCGTCGTCGCCGTCCGCCGCAATCTTCTCGACGGTCGCGAGGCCCTCCTCGGAGATCGAACCGAACACGGTGTAATTGGGCGGGAGCACCGAGTCGGCGTAGACGAGGAAGAACTGGCTGCCGTTGCTGCCGGGCGTCCCGCTGTTCGCCATCGCGACGGTGCCGCGCGGGTAGACCACCGGATTCGCGAGTGCCGGATCGTTCGGCGCGAACGCCGTCTCCGGGTACTCGGTAGTGAAGCCGTAGCCCGGTCCGCCGGTGCCCTTCCCGCTGGGGTCGCCGCACTGCAGGACCTGCAGTCCCAGCTCCGTCGTCAGCCGGTGGCAGGGTGTGTCGTCGAAATAGCCCTGCTGGGCCAGGCTCGTGAAGCTGTTGACCGTGCACGGGGCCTCGGCGCGGTCGAGGACCAGGCCGATCGGTCCGGCGCTGGTCTGGAGGTCGACCGGGACGGTGCCTTCGGTGGAGACACCGGACGTGGGAGGCGGGGTGACGTCCTTGGCGGCGGGCTGCCCGGCCGGATACGTGCAGTCCACGGTGGCCGCGGCGGGCGCCGGGACCGGTGGCAACGTGCCGAACTTGGACAGATCGAGCGACTGTTCCGCCGCGCTCGTGGGGGCCGCCTTCGACGAGGTGCCGGTCGACGTGCCGCCCGAGTCGGACGAATCCGAACAGCCGGCGAGGAGGACCGCGAGGCCCACGCCTGCGACGAGGATCGAGGTGCGTTTCATCGGTCCATCCTCACACGAGACTCAGTCCATCCGGACGGACGTGATGTCGATGGGCAGGTTGGGCTTGCCGCCGCCGGCCTGCATCGATCCGTCGTCGCCGGCCGCCGCGACCTTCTCGATGGTCGCGAGACCCGTCTCGTCGACCTTCCCGAACGCGGTGTACTGCGGGGGAAGCTGCGAGTCGGCGTAGACGAGGAAGAACTGGCTGCCGTTGCTGTCGGGCTGACCGCTGTTGGCCATCGCGATGGTGCCGCGCGGGTACGTCACCGGCACCTGCAGGGACGGATCCGACGCCTCGTACTGGTCGGTGGGGAATTCGTTGGCGAACCCGTAACCGGGACCGCCGGTGCCTGCGCCCGTGGGATCACCGCACTGCAGGACCTTCAGTCCTTCGGACGTGACGAGCCGGTGGCACGGGGTGTTGTCGAAGTAGTTCTGGCTCGCCAGGCTCAGGAAGTTGTTGACGGTGCACGGGGAGTCGGCGTTGTCCAGGATCAGGCCGATGTTGCCCTGCGTCGTCTGCATGCTGACGCTGACTTCCTGGAGGGTGGTGTCGATGTCGTCAGTGCGCGGCGGGTTCACCTGCTTCGCGGGCGGCTGAGTTCCGGGGGTGTACGTGCACGACACCTTCTCGGGCAGCGGTTCGGACCGCCCCGCCGGCATCACGCCGGGCGACTGCGGCGACGCCGACACCGACTCGGCCGCCGACGCTTCCGTCGCGTCGTCGTCGCCGCTGGTGAGGGCGAAGACGACGGCGCCCGCCGCCACCACGAGCACGACACCGAGCACCGAACCGGCGATCGTCAGCTGCTTACGCTTGCGTGCTCTGTCGGCGCGGCGTTCGAGCTGACGCTCGAGCTTTCGTTTGGCTGCTTCCCGGCGCTGCTCGTTGCTCGGCACTGCGGTGGTCCTCCCGTATCGGTCTGTCTGGCAGTCGGTCGATCGATATAGCAGTTGGTCGGTGCGAACTACCCCCGGCACACGACCTCCAGAGTCTGCCATCCGAACCTGAGAACATCCTGGCGGGGCGGCGGCTTAGGCTGTAGCGACTGCAATGTCCACTCGAACAGGAGCCTCACAGGTGCTCGTCACAGGATTCCCGGCCGGGATGTTTCAGACCAACTGCTACATCCTCGCGCAGGACGATGCCCAGGAATGCGTCGTCGTCGACCCAGGACAGGATGCCGCCGAACCGTTGTTCGAGTTCCTGGACCAGTCGAATCTCACGCCGACCGCGGTGCTCCTGACCCACGGTCACCTCGACCACGTCTGGAACGCCTACGACGTCTGCGAGAAGTTCGGGATCCCCGCGTACATCCATCCCGAGGACCGGTACATGCTGTCGGACCCGGGCCGCGGCATCGGCCCGACGATGAAGCCGTTCATCGAGGGCATGACGTTCGTCGAGCCCGGCGAGGTGATCGCACTGGCCGACGGCGACGTGATCGAGCAGGCCGGGATGTCGTTCGTCGTCGACCACACCCCGGGGCACACACAGGGGTCCGTGGTCTTCCGGACCCGGGTCGCCACCGAGAACGGTCCCGTCGAGATCGCCCTCACCGGTGACACCCTGTTCCAGGGGTCGATCGGCCGCAGCGACCTGCCCGGCGGCAACCACGAACAGCTGTTGCAGTCCATCGCCGACAAGCTTCTGATCCTCGCCGACGACACGGCGGTCCTCCCCGGGCACGGCGGGTCGAGCACCGTCGGCGCCGAACGTGGGTCGAACCCGTTCCTCGTTGGACTCTCGGGATCGAAATAAGGAAAAGTAACGACAGTGAGCAAAGCCAGCACCTTCTCCGCCCCCAAGGGCGTCCCCGATTACGTCCCGCCGCAGTCGTCCGAGTTCGTCGCGGTCCGTGACGGACTCACGCGCGCTGCGCGACTGGCCGGATACGGCCACATCGAACTTCCCATCTTCGAGGACACCGGGCTGTTCGCCCGCGGTGTCGGCGAGTCCACCGACGTCGTCAGCAAGGAGATGTACACGTTCGCCGACCGCGGTGATCGTTCGGTGACCCTGCGGCCCGAGGGCACGGCGGGCGTCATGCGGGCCGTGATCGAACACGGACTGGACCGCGGCCAGTTGCCGGTGAAACTGAGCTACGCCGGACCGTTCTTCCGCTACGAGCGACCGCAGGCCGGTCGTTACCGCCAGCTGCAGCAAGTCGGGGTGGAGGCCATCGGCGTCGACGACCCCGCCCTCGACGCCGAGGTCATCGCTGTCGCCGACGCCGGTTTCCGCGGCCTCGGCCTCGACGGGTTCCGGTTGGAGATCACCTCCCTCGGTGACGACACGTGCCGGCCGCAGTACCGGGAACGGTTGCAGGAGTTCCTGTTCGCCCTTCCCCTCGACGAAGAGACGCGCCGGCGGGCGGAGATCAACCCGCTGCGGGTTCTCGACGACAAGCGCAAGGAGGTGCGCGAGATGACGGCGGACGCACCGCTCATGCTCGACCACCTCTCGGACACGGCGAAGGCGCACTTCGACGAGGTCCTCGCACACCTCGACGCACTGGGTGTGCCGTACGTGGTGAACCCGCGAATGGTCCGCGGCCTCGACTACTACACGAAGACGACGTTCGAATTCGTGCACGACGGTCTCGGCGCCCAGTCGGGTATCGGTGGCGGCGGACGATACGACGGTCTGATGGCGCAGCTCGGCGGTCAGCCGTTGTCCGGCATCGGTTTCGGGCTCGGCGTCGACCGGACCGTCCTGGCGCTCGCTGCCGAGGGCAAGACCGCAGGCTCGACTGCGCGCTGTGAGGTCTTCGGCGTTCCGCTGGGCGACGAGGCGAAGGCGAAGCTGGTGGTGATCGCTCAGCAGTTGCGCGCCCAGGGGATTCGAGTCGACCTCGCGTACGGCAACCGCGGGGTGAAGGGCGCGATGAAGGCCGCGGACCGATCCGGCGCCGCGCTGGCACTCGTGCTCGGCGACCGCGACATCGCCGACGGGACGGTGGGAATCAAGAATCTCGCCACCGGAGACCAGGAATCGGTCTCCTCGGCGGATGTCGTCGCACGCGTCGGAGCCATCCTTGGCGCGTGACGACACCGCGGCGGTGTCACTCGACCTCGTTCCGATCGAATTGATCGCACCGCGGCTCAAGCGGGTCGCGGCGATCGCCGTGCTGATCGGTGTGGTGGTCGGCGTCATCGTCGGGTTCTTCGGTCCCGTGTGGGTCGGTGTGACGGTCGGGGCCGTGATCGCGGTCCCGACCGCCGCCTCCGCGCTCCTCACGTTGCGGCGACGAATCGCACTGCAGACCGGGCGAATCCGGTCGACGGGGGGACTGCGCAGCAGGCACGTCGACGTCACGAGGGCGGTCGCGGCGGAATTGGTGGTCCGTTCGGCTCGCGTCAGCGAGGTGAGCGTCCGGATCACGGACCCCGACGGGAGCCTCGCGATACCGCTCGCCCTCTACACGACCGACGGCGGCCGTGAACTCGAGATCCTCGGGCTCCGGAGGCTGGCCGACGCCCTGACGACGAGCGAACTGGTGCCGGCCGCCGCGATCGCGTCGGTGCTCATCGAGCAGCTACGTGCGGAGGCCCGCGGCGCGGCCCTTCCCGAACGCCCCCTGTTCCGGGCCGTGGAACTGGTGCGTTCGGAAGGCCGCGTGCCCACCACCACGCTCACCGATCACGAGGTGGCAGCGCTCCTCGACTGAGCGATCAGCTCTGGTCGCCGAACGGAGTGTCGTCGAGATCCTCGCCGCCGATCACGGCGGGCGCGACCATCGGGAGGTCGCCGGCGAACGCGTTGTTCTCGCCGGCGTTGACGAGGTAGCTGGGTGTGGACCGGCCGCTCAGCTGGTCGTCGCCCCCGCGCCCGGCACCCGCCATCCCGGCACCCGCCATCCCGGCGCCGCCCATCCCGCCCATGGCTCCGCCGGGTGCGAGAGAGGACGCGGCGGCGGTCGGAGCGGCGCCGGGTGTCAGAGTGGTCCCCGGTGTCGCCGGGGGAACCACCGGCCCGGTGACCGTTCCGCGGGGTACGGAACCGCTACCCGCGGAGACGCTTCCGCCCGCGCCGCCGCCGTACATGCCGATGCCCGCGCCGCCGGCGATGCCCACCGCACCCGGAACTCCGCCCGATGCCCCGTGTGCGGGGGTGCCGGGGGATTTCGTCGACAGGGCGTCGGCAGGCAGATCGGACGAGGAGACGCTCGCAGCCTGGGTGCTCGCCGACACCAGGTCGCCGACACTGTCGGTGACGGTGGAGATCATCGGTTTGCCCACACCCTCGATCACGGTGGACGCGATGGCGAACGGTGACGCCGGGGCGGCTCCCGCCACGGCCCCGGGCGCCGGGGGCGGCGGTACCGGAACCGGGGCGGCCAGACCGTTCATCGTGAGGGTCTGTTCGTTGAGTTCGGTGCGCGTCTGCGTCACGACCCCGATGGCCGCCTTCAGGTGCTCGGCGGCGGACGCGAGCAGCATCGCCTGCCCGGGCGGCGTCATCACCATCGGCGCGGCAGCGACCGCGGTCGCCGCGAACGACTCCGAAATCGTCATGAGGTTCGCGTTGCCCCGCGCCACGGACGCCGCGGCGGTCTGCGTGGTCGCCGAGATCTCCGTGCCGCGTTCGCTCAGTTCCGTGCCGCTCGTCTGAGCCTGCAGGCCCTGCGACTGCGCTGCCTGCGCTGCCTGGCTCTGCCAGATCTGGTCGAGCACCTTCAGCCCCGACAGGCTCATCGACATCGCCTGGTCGATCATGCCCGAGGACATGTCGAGCAGCGATGTCGGATCGAACGAGCCGAACGTGCCGGTGCCGAAACTCCCGGCGAGATCGGTGAGCGGCTTGAACAATTCGTCCACACCCGGCAGTCCGGGCAGCCCGTGCCCCTGCAGCAGCGCCTCCACCGGGTTCGGCGGCAGTGGAGGCAGCGGCGGAAGGGCCGATAGTGGCGGCAGGTCACCGAGCGGCGCATCGAGGAACGGGCCGAGCGGAGAGTTCTGCAGGGCCTCGAGCGGAGTGCTCGGCAGTGGCGTCGCGAGGGCGTCGCCGACGGGCGTTCCCTGGATCAGGTCGAGGATCGATCCCTGCTCCGCAGGGTGCCCGGCGGGTTCGGGGGACGTCATGCGAGGCCCCCGATTCCGTCGCCGACGCCGCCGAGCGCAGCGCCGTTGGCGCCATCGACGGAGTCGTAGGAATCGGCGGTGGCATGCGCCGCGATCGCGCTCTGCGCGTAGTGAGACGCGAGTTCGGCGACCGACCTGGCGTGATTTGCCTGTGCGGCGGCGAACGACGCGAGGAAGTCGGCGCCGATCGGGCCGAACACGGGCGCGAGTGCCGCGAGATTCGCGCCGAGATCGAGTGCGGCGGCGCTGCTGATCTGTTCGGCGGCCTGCGCAGCGGTGGCGCCGTAATTCCTGATGCCGTCCGTGACGACAAAGACATCGCTCAAGATAACCCCCCAGTGATAAGCGTTCGCCAGACTTTATCTCACGGGCCCGACGTGCACGGCTAGAGGCGAAGGGGTGTTCCGCCCGCCGTCTCGGCGAGCAGTGCCCGCGACTTCGCCCGGATTTCGTCCATCGGCTTCGTCCATCCGAGGGCGCGGAGGCAGGCGTCGGCGAGGAGTCCGGCGGCACCCTCGTTCTCGGGCCCGGGAAGCAGTCCGCGTTCGATGTCGGCGCGGGTTGCGATGGCGCTCTCGACTATTCGGAACGGCAGGTCGGTCAGGGCGGGGGAGGTGTCACCTGAATCGTCGGTGATTTCCGTGAGGGCCTGGTCCGCCAGCTGCCGGTAGTGCCGGCGCAGCAGGGTTCGCTGGGCGCGGAACGGCTCGAATCGATCGGTCAGCAGTTCCGGAAGAAGATACAGCGCACCGAGGTTCCATGTGGTGGCGGTGAGTTGCGTGACGTCGTAGGTGGCCAGCGCGTGCAGGCGCACCGTGGCGGGCGCGGCGGCGTCGGCGAGCCGCCCCGCCGCGGCGAGCGCGGGGGACACCGTCTCCTCGAGGAGCGCCACCAGGATCTCCTCCTTGTTGGGGAAGTGGTGGTAGAGCGATGCCTGCCGGATACCGACCATCTCGGCGATCTGCCGGGTCGAGGTGGCCGCGAAACCCTTGGTGGTGAACAACTCTCCGGCGGCGTCGAGTATCTCCTCGGGAGTGGTCTGCCCTGGTCTGCGCTGACTGGTCAGTCGGGGTCGTCCCGGCCCTGTGGTCACCGCTCCATGATGTCAGGTCGCTCTCGGGATCGACGGTCTCCACCCGCAGTGAGGGTTTCGTCATGCTCCCGAAACGTAGGCAACGATGCTGTTACGGCCGGCGGCGATCTGGATACGCGGGCGTCACCCATCGAGGCCCTTCCGCGAGAAAACTATCGAGCGACAGATATTGCTCTCGCCGAAGGAGTAAGCCCTTGAGTACACCCACAAGGACTGCGCAAGTGCTGACCGCGCCGGCCGCACCTCCCCGCCCGTCCGGCGGAACCGGCGTCGACGACACGGGCGACCTCGGCGAATTCGGCTACGAGCAGCAACTTCACCGTTCCCTCGGCAAGTTCGCGTCGTTCGCCGCCGGCTTCTCGTTCGTCTCCATCCTCACCACCATCTTCCAGCTCTTCGGGCTCGGATTCGGATTCGCCGGACCCGCCTTCTTCTGGACGTGGCCGGTGGTGTTCGTCGGCCAGTTCATGGTGGCGCTCAACTTCGCCGAACTGGCCGCCCGGTACCCCATCTCGGGGGCGATCTACCAGTGGTCACGCCGGATGGGCGGCGAGGTGGTCGGCTGGTTCGCCGGATGGTTCATGATCCTCGCGCAGATGGTGACGGCATCCGCCGCGGCCATCGCGCTGCAGGTCGTGCTCCCGAATGTGTGGAGCGGATTTCAGATCATCGGTGAGGACAGCACGCTGACGTCCGCGAGTGGCGCCGCCAACGCGGTGCTGCTGGGTTCCGTCCTCCTCGTGGTGACCACGTTCATCAACTGCATCGGCGTCAACTGGATGTCCAGGATCAACAACATCGGCGTGACCTGCGAGATCGTCGGCGTCATCGCGGTGATCGGCATGTTCCTCACCCACGCCCAGCGCGGACCGGAGGTCGTGTTCGACACCGGCACGGCCGGGGCGTCACCCGGGTACGGATGGGCGTGGATCGTGTCGGGTCTGATGGCGGCCTACGTCATGGTCGGATTCGGCTCCGCGGGCGAACTCGCCGAGGAGACGCGGAACCCGCGCCGGGTCGCGCCGCGCACGATCCGCCTCGCGCTGTCCGTGTCGGCGCTCGGCGGTGGACTGATGATCATCGGCGCGCTGATGGCCGCACCGAGCCTGACCGACGGCCGGCTCGCCGCCGAGGGCCTGCCGTACGTGCTCTCGTCGATCCTCAGCTCGCCCTGGGGCACACTCCTGCTCGTCGACGTCGCGATCGCCGTGTTCGTCTGCACGCTCGCCATCCAGACGGCGGCGTCCAGGCTGGTGTTCTCGATGGCACGCGACGGACGGCTGCCCGCCTCGCAGATTCTGTCGACGGTGAACACCCGCACCGGAACACCCATCGCGCCCTCCGTCCTGATCGGCCTGGTCTGCATCGGCATCCTCGCGGTCAACGTCGGGAACTCCGCCATCTTCGCGACCCTCTCGAGTGTCTGCATCATCCTGATCTACCTCGCCTACCTGATGGTCACGGTGCCGCTCCTGCTGCGCAGGCTGAAAGGCTGGCCGCACGGAGGACCGCAGGTCGACGCGGACGGACGGAAGCTGTACTCGCTCGGACGGTTCGGCCTTCCCGTCAACATCCTGGCCGTCGGCTACGGAGCGCTGATGGTCGTCAACCTGTCCTGGCCGCGCGCGGAGATCTTCGACCCCAGCGGCGACTACCCCCTCCTGCGGTGGGCCGCCCCCGTCACCGTCGCCGCCGTGGTCGCGCTCGGAGTCGCGTGCTTCCCGCGCGGCCGCACGACCCCCAACCCCGTCACGATCGGAGCCTGACATGACCTCAGTGGACACGTCGACCACCAGTGCCGCGAAGGAACACGCGCGTGCCCAGTCGGGAGTGATCACCGACTCGATGCCGGTGGTCCCGGCGTCGTCCTGGCCGACCCCACCGTCCGACATCGATCCGGCACAGCTCACGTGGGCGGAGACGGTTTCCGGTGGCCGGTACACCACCAAGGTGCTGGGCCGCGGCACGCGACTGCGACTGCGTGACCTCGACGGCCGGGCCTGCGCCCACCTGCTGCTGTACCGGGCGGACGCGCCGTGGGAGCGGCTCAACGTCGCCGACACCGTCAAGGTGCCGTGGCAGGCGTACCTGGGGGCGGGACATCCGCTGCTCTCCGATCAGGGGCGCGTTCTCGCGACGCTCGTGTCGGACGGGTCCGGGCGGCACGACGCCCTGTGTGGCACCACGTCGCTCGCCTCGAACACCGCGAGATACGGTGACGGCAGCCTGCATTCGGCGTCCCCGGCCGGCCGTGAACTCTTCACGGTGGCGGCGGCGAAGCACGGACTCGAGCGGCGCGACCTCCCGCCCTCGCTGTCGTTCTTCCACGGGGTGCGGGTGGGGGAGGACGGGTCGCTGAGCAGCATCGGATCCGCCGGCGCGGACACCGCGGTCGACCTCGTGATCCACCTCCCGGTGATCGTCCTGATCGCCAACACGGCGCACCCGCTCGATCCGTCGCCGACGTACGGCACGACCTCGCTCGAAGTGCTCGCCTGGACCGGCGTCGACGTGGCCGAGCCTGTCGACGCCGACCCGGAGTACCACCGAGCCTTTCTCAACACCGAAGACGTCTGGGCTGCAGCGCAGCGCCAGGGACGGGAGCAGGCATGACCACCACCATCGAGACCGCACCGCTGGTACCGGGAACGGTGATCCTGGACGAGGAAGTCGGTGCCCGCGGCCCCTGGTCTGCCGTCGTCGTGGCCGGTGACGTCCTGACCATCGTCGACCTGTGCGGCAACCAGGCCGTGGACACCCTGATCTACGCGGCCGACGACCACCGGCAGCGCTACTCGGCCGCCGCCACGGTGTCGGCGCAGCGAAACCTGTTCCTGACCACGGGAAGTGTCCTCCGCACCGACGATCACGACGCCCTGATGACGCTCGTCGCCGACGAGGTCGGCTCGCACGACACGGTGGGCGGCGCCTGCTCGCAGGAGTCGAACACCCTGCGGTACGGCCACCACACCAAGCACCAGCACGCCTGCGTCGAGAACTTCCTCGCCGAAGGATCCCGGTGGGGGATCGGCAAGCGCGACCTGGTGTCGAACATCAACTTCTTCATGAACGTTCCCGTCGACGCCGACGGCACGCTCGGCATCGTCGACGGCCTGTCCGCGCGGGGCCGCCGCCTGGCGCTCCGCGCGGAGCGCGACGTTCTGGTACTGGTGTCCAATTGCCCGCAGATCAACAACCCCTGCAACGGTTTCGACCCGACCGCGGTGCGGATGATCGTGACCCGGCCGACGGGAGCGCAGGCATGAGCGCCAAGATCACCGTGCACCGGCCCGGCATGCTCACCACGGTGCAGGACTTCCCCGGACGGACCGGGTACTGGCACGTCGGTGTGCCGCCGTCGGGGCCGATGGACGACCTGTCGTTCCGGCTCGGCAACATCGCGCTCGGCAACGACGAGGGCGCCGCCGGAATCGAATGCGCCATGTCCGGTCCCGCACTGCAGTTCGACGAGGACACGGTGGTGTGTGTGACGGGCGCGCCCGCACCGGTCACGGTCGACGGAGTGCTGCAGGCGCAGTGGCGTCCGGTCCGGGTGCCGGCAGGCGCAGTCCTGGACGTCGGCGCGGTGGCAGGACCCGGCCTCCGCATCTACGTACTCGTCCAGGGCGGGCTCGACGTCGACGACTTCCTCGGCAGCGCCTCGACGTTCACGCTCGGCAAGTTCGGCGGACATCAGGGCCGCACGCTGCGGCAGGGCGATGTTCTCGCGGTCGGCGAGCACACCGGCCCCCGCACGGCCGCCGTCCCCGCCGAATACGTTCCGGCCCTGTGCCGTCGCTGGGAGATCGCGGTCACCGAGGGCCCGCACGGCGCACCCGAATTCTTCACCCGCGCCGACATCGACACGCTGTACCGGACCGACTACGAGGTGCACTTCAACTCGGACCGCACCGGGGTGCGGTTGATCGGACCCAAGCCCGACTGGGCCCGCACGGACGGCGGCGAGGCGGGACTGCATCCGTCCAACATTCACGACAACGCGTATTCGGTCGGCGCCCTGGACTTCACAGGGGACACCCCCATCCTGCTGGGCCCGGACGGACCGAGCCTCGGTGGGTTCGTGTGCCCCGTCACCGTCGTCGCGGCGGAACGCTGGAAGCTCGGACAACTGGCGCCCGGCGATGCGGTGCGCTTCGTGCCGATCAGGGCCGACCGGGCCGCGTCCACGCGGGCACTGGGGCCCGCGCGGCGGGCGGCGCACTCGACGGTCTTCTCCACCACCGGTGACCGCGACGACGGCGTGATCGCCCGGCGCGACGGCGAGACCGCCGTGACGTACCGGCGGTCCGGCGACGACAACGTCCTGGTCGAATACGGCGACATGACCCTCGACCTCGCACTGCGGGCCCGCGCCCACGCGTTGCACCAGCGACTCGAGGTCGAGAAGCCGGCCGGGCTCCTCGACCTGACACCGGGCATCCGCTCGCTGCAGGTCCGGGTCGACCCCGACGTGCTGCCGATCCCGAAGCTCATGGGGCTGCTCGGCGAGGCGGAGGACGCACTGCCCGCGGCGAACGAACTCGTGGTGCCGAGCCGGTCCGTGCGGATGCCGCTGTCGTGGGACGACCCCTCGACTCGTGAGGCGATCCAGCGCTACATGCACGGTGTCCGTTCCGACGCACCGTGGTGCCCGTGGAACATCGAGTTCATCCGCCGCATGAACGGGCTCGGCAGCGTCGACGACGTCTTCGACACGGTCTTCGGAGCGGAGTACATGGTGCTCGGGCTCGGTGACGTCTACCTCGGCGCACCCGTCGCGACACCGCTCGACCCGCGGCATCGGCTGGTCACCACGAAGTACAACCCGGCCCGAACGTGGACGCCGGAGAACGCGGTCGGTATCGGTGGCGCGTACCTGTGCATCTACGGAATGGAGGGCCCGGGCGGCTACCAGTTCGTCGGCCGAACCACCCAGGTGTGGAACCATCGGCATCCCGAGAAGTCGGGACCGTTCGAGGACGGCACCCCCTGGCTGCTTCGCTTCTTCGACCGGATCTCCTGGTACCCCGTCGAACCGGACGAGCTGATGGACCTGCGATCCGAGGTCGCAGCCGGCCGCGGCGGCGGTATCGACATCACCGAGGGCACGTTCTCGCTCGCCGAGCACCAGCAGTTCCTCACGGCAAATGCCGATTCGATCGGCGACTTCCGAGCCGAGCAGGCCGTCGCGTTCGCCGCCGAGCGGCAACGATGGTCCGCGGCAGGGGAGTTCGCGACGGTGGGCTGACCGTGTTTACGCGAGCATGTCGGTGAAGCTGTCCGGCCTGAGTGCGGCCGCTCGTTCCCGGGGCACCTAATGCACTTCGACGACCCCGTTGCCGTACGACTCAGTGCCCACCAGTTCGAGGTCACGCTGGTCGGAGATCTCCGAGAACCAGGAGGCGCCCGGTGACACGACCGGATAGACGAAGAGATAGAACTCGTCCACCAGAGCCAGCGCGAGGACCGATCGCGCAAAGGACGATCCGCCGGACAGGTGAATGTCCGTGTCCGGCTGTCTCTTCAGCTCCTCGAGGTAGGTTGCGAGCTCATCGTCGGTGGCCACGATGACCTGTTCGTTGTCGGCCTCCTCCGTTACGCCTGTCGCTCGGCCAGTTCGGCGAGCTGCTCCGTGACGGTGCCCCAGCCGTCGTAGAAGCCCGTTTCCTCGTGGGTGTTGCGGTCGGCGTTGTCCTTGTGCATCACGTGGGCGACGTACTCCGTGCCCGTCGGATGGTCGTTCAACGTGATGATCGCGGTCATGAACGGCTGTTCGGCGGGTCGCCAGCCGCCGACCAGCGAGTTGGTGAACACGATGCGTTCGAGTTCGTCGACGGCGAGGAAGCAGCCACTGATGTGTGGTGTGAATTCACCCCCGTCCTCACTGATCTGGGTCGTGAACGCCCCGCCCGGGCGTAGTTCCATGTCGACGACCCGGCACCGAGACGGCGCGGGGACCCACCATTGCTCGAAGCTGGCGGGGTCGGTCCAGGCGCGCCACACGACCGGACGGGGTGCCCGGATGATGCGCGAAATCGTGAGGTCGAGATCGGGTCTCGCAGTGTCGGTCATTGCGGTGTGTCCTTTGCGGGTGTCGTGACGGTGTGTTCGGTGGCGAATTGTTCGAGTCGGTCGGTGCGGCTCTCCCACAGTTCCTGTTGCTCCGCGAGCCACGCCTCGACGGCCGTGAACGGTTCCTTCTCGATCGCGCACGTCCGTACGCGGCCCTCCTTGTGCGTCCGGATCCATCCGCTGTCCTCGAGGAAGTGGATGTGCTTCATGAAGGAGGGCAGGGCCATGTCGAACGGTTTCGCCAGTTCGCTGACCGTCGCCGGGCCCCGGCTCAGGCGGCCCAGCACGGCCCGCCGCGTGGGGTCGGCGAGCGCTTGGAAGATGCCGTTCAGCTGCTCGGGATACTGAGCCATAAGGCAAAGTATTCACAGCAACAATAGTTAGCGCAAGAGCTAACTGATGTGGGTGGTGTCAGCCGAGCTTGCCGTGACCGGGGGTGAGCGGGACGTCCAGGGCGTCGTAGAGCCCCGGCGCGGCCGTCCTCAGCCACGGGATCGCGTTGACCAGGCGCCCCACCGCGGTGGCGTTGCCGCCAGCCGCTCGATTGCCGCCCTCGTCGGTGGCCTCCACGTTCACCTCGATGCGCGGCCGGCCCTCGATGATCACCTTGTGCGCGCCGTCCCCGCCGTCCGGCGGCACGGGCCAGTCCGGGGCGCACGACGGGTGGATCCGCGTGACGTGCTCGATGACGATCAGAGGCTCGCCGCCCACGATGCCTTGCACCTCGAAACGCAGCGCCCCCTGGGTGCCGGCCTCGAACTCGCCCATGAGATCAGTGGTGATCGTCTCGTCCAGCGGCCGGCGCAGCAGTGTCTCCCGGATCTCGTCGAGCTCCACACCGAGGGCCCGGGCGACGAGCCGAATTTGGCCGCCCCACACCATCGTCGGCACGGTCGCCGCGACCATCGGCGGTTCGTAGTCCATCGGCTGGCCCATGCCGACGAGGTATCGCACGGAATCGTGCTGGTCGTAGGTGGTGTAGTCGAAGATCTCCTGGCAACGGATCTGATCGATCGTGCCGGCCAGGCCCGTCATCAGGATCGGCAGGACGTCGTTGCCCCATCCCGGATCCACGCCCGACACGAACAGGGCGCCGCCGCCGGACTTCGCGGCCGCCTCGATCGGGTCGCGCAACTCGGCCGGCGCGTTGCGCTGGTCGTAGAGCGCATAGATCGACGGGGTCACGACGACGGCCCCGGCGGAGAGTGCGCGGATGATGTCCGCCGCCGCATCGTCCGGGCGAATTTCGCCCGACGCGGCGTAGACGACAGCGCCGGGGGAGGTCGCGAGCACGGCATCGGCGTCATCCGTTGCGGCCACCCCCAGCGAGCGGCCCAGGCGGGCCAGGTCGCCGGCATCGCGTCCCACCTTCTCCGGGTTGGCCACGATCACCGCCGTCAGCTCGAGTCCGGGGTGTGCATCGATCGCGCGGATCGCGGCCCGCCCCACATTCCCGGTGCCCCACACCACGGTCCGGATCTTCCCCTGGTCAGCCATGGAATCGGACCCTACCCAGTGCGCGAGGTGGGTAGTGCCCGAATGGGGCAACATCGGGCCGTGGAACCTCCACGCGAGGGGCGGCGATCGTGGGTGAGCACGATTTCTCGACGAACTGGTGGGTCGTCAGCTGTGCGGGGGTCGGTAGACCTCTGCGAGTTCGTCCATGAACGGGGGTGCGAAAAGGCAATTCTCGAGTATTCGCCAGAGTGCCTCGACGAAGCGGTCCGTGGACATTCCGAATCTGACGAAGATCTCTTCGTCGGGTGCTCCGCCGTAGGGTGCTCAGACATGTGCGAACTCGATGACCGCGTCGGTGTCACTGTGCCCGGAATGCCAGTCGTGGGTTCGTCGGCGAAGGCGTTGGCTGCGTTGTCGCAGTTGCCGGTATCGGGATATGTCTTCGTCCGGTGTGCGCGGTGGGTGGGTTGCCCCTGGCGTGGGTGTGCGGCCGTGCAGTGGAGGGAACTGGTGCGCGGGGTGCTCAGTTATGCGTGATCACTCAATCGTCGGGGTTGCCGGGGCTGAATGCAGTGGCGGTGTTCGGGTGATGCCTCGCCGTTCCTGCGCGGCGGAACGAACCTCCTGTGGCTTGTACAGTACAGTCCATACCACTGAGGGGTTGACTTCGCAGCAGGTTGCTGTGCAGCAGAACGTTCGGAGGGCAGTGTGGCAAATACGGTGGAGGGTTCAGCGGCGGCCGAGCCCGAGACGACCGGCAAGATCCTCGACGCCGCGCAGGCGCTTTTCTTGCGGGACGGATACGCGGGGGTCAACCTCGATCGGATCGCGAAGTCGGCGGGAGTGGCGCGGCAGACGTTGTACAACCGCTTCGGCAGCAAGGAATCCGTCTTCCGCTCGATGCTGGATCGGCACTGGTCGAAGTTGTTGCAGACCGGGCGCATCGACGATCTGGTGGACGGTGCGCCGCAGTCGGCGGAAGCAGTACTGAGGCGCTTCGCTCAGGCGATCCTCGCGTTCGTGGCCGAGACCGACCAAGTGAGCTTCATCCGCCTGGTGGTGGCCGAATCTCGGCGGCTGCCGTGGATAGCCGAGGAGTTCTACCGGGCCGGCAAGGAGCCTCTGCTGAAGGCGCTGGTCGGCCAACTCGACCGATTGGTCACCGACGGACACATCGAATGCCGCTCGACCGAGTTGGCCGCCCACCAGTTCTTCGGGCTACTCCAGGAAGTGACGTTGTGGCCTCAGGTCATGGGCATTGTCGAGTTCGTCACGGATCTCCCGCCCGCCGACGAGATTGTCGAGGAGTCGGTCGCCACCTTCATGGCGCGGTACGCGCCCGCTGCGGGATAACTGCCGCCGACGCGTCACCGGGCGAGATCTCCTCGAGGGTCCGCCCGGTGGTGGCAACACCGAACCCCACGGTGACGACCGCAGCAACCGCCAGGGCTGCGGCGACGAGGGTGAATACCGCTCCGGCACCGCTGTGTTCGAGCATGGGGATCAGATAGAGCGGAGCGGCGGCGGTCGACAGGCGTCCCAGTGAATAGAGCCGGCCTGTGGCGGTGGTCCGGATGGCGGTCGGGTATTGCTCGAGCTGATACACGTGGGTGACATTCGACATCAGGTTCGCGATCACCGTGAACGTGAAACCCCACAGCACGATCCACACCGGTGTGACGGCATTTCCGTAGGCCAGGCCGAGCGCGGCCATCACGACCAGCGAGCCACCGAGAAGCCATTTGCGTTCGAACCTGTCCATGACGAGCATCGAGAGCAGTGAGCCGACCGGGTATCCGACGAAGGCGAGCGAGACATACAGCAGGGAATTGGTGACACTGATTCCCTTCCCCGTCAATACGAGCGTCGCAACGCTACTGAATCCGTGGTACCCGACGACGGCCAGAATCCAGACGATCGCCATCGTGATGGTGCGGCGCAACAGCGGCTTCCGCAGCATCGCGGACGCGCTCACCGGTCCGGTGCTCACGGGAGAGATTGCCTCGTCCTCGGCCGGGGCGGCCCAGCCCTCCGTACGTGCGGCATCCTCGAGTTCGCGGGTGACGGCTTCGGCTTCGTCTGTCCGGCCGACGGATTCGAGCCAGCGCGGCGACTCGGGTAGGTGCCGCCGCAGGACGAAGGTGATCAGGGCGCCGAGCGCACCCAGGGCGAACATCCATCGCCAGCCGTCGATCCCGAGCGGGCTGGCATCGACAACGATCATGCCGACGAACCCGACGACGGGGACCGCAGTGTACGAAAGCGTGAAGGCCCACGCCACGAAGTAGCCGCGTCGTTTCGACGGCAGGATGTCGCCGAGGAAGGAGTCGGTGACGGGCAGTTCGCCGCCGAGTCCGACGCCCGCGATGAAGCGACACAGCACCAGCATCCACAGATCGGTGGAGAAGGCGGCTAACAGCGTGAACACCGAGTACAAGCCAAGGGTGATCATGTACGCGCGCCGGCGGCCGAGACGATCAGCGATCCGGCCGATCAGGACGGCGCCGACGAAGGCGCCGACGAACGCCGAGGCCAGCACCAGCGACAGGTCGAAGCCGGTGAGCGCGAACTTGGTCTTCAGGGTGGCCGCCAGTACACCGGCGAGGAACAGTTCGTAGATCTCGAAGAAGTTGCCCAACGCAATGATGGCGATGATCTTCTTGTGCCGCCGGGTGACCGGGAGGCGATTCAGCCGGGCGGCGATGGTCAAGGGAACGCCGGGTCTAGGGGTATGTGTATCCATGGCTCCTCGATGGGGTTCGTGCGGAAACGTCAGCGATTGGCCATTGCCGGCCTGGGCTCTGGCGACCGCTACCGATAGGGGTGTACTGTACAGTCCAATCTAACTTTGGTCGAGGCTTGACAGCGTTATGGAGGACGAGGGCGCCATGGAGTACTCCTGGGAGAAGATGACCGCGGAGCAGTTGCGAGAGCGGGCGGGACTGGGCGGTCTGGTGCTGCTCCCGGTCGG
This sequence comes from Rhodococcus sp. IEGM 1305, assembly GCF_030058635.1. NCBI lineage: Bacteria > Bacillati > Actinomycetota > Actinomycetes > Mycobacteriales > Nocardiaceae > Rhodococcus > Rhodococcus sp. IEGM 1305. Next base: position 10,585 of record NZ_JASHKX010000041.1, on the reverse strand, counting down.
ATCGATCGAGCAGCACGGCCCGCACCTGCCCACCGGGGTGGACGCGCTGCTCGCCACCGAGGCGGCGAACAGAGTCGCAGCCCAACTGGCGGAGAGCCTTTCCGTCGTCGTCGCACCGACACTGTGGTGGGGTCTGGCGGAACACCACATGCGTTTCGGCGGCACGCTGACTCTGAGCCTGCCCACCTACCACGCCGTGCTCCGGGACGTCTGCCGGTCGATCATGCGCGCCGGGTTCACCCGGATCGCGATAGTGAACGGGCACGGCGGGAACATCTCGGCGCTCAATGCCATCGTCAACGAACTGACCGCGGAACTGCCCGTCACTATCGCCGTGACGACGTACCTGACCGCGGCGGCGGACGACGTCGCGCACATCCTGGCGGGGCAGAGCGGCGTGATGCACGCGTGTGAGGGGGAGACGTCGATGATGCTCGCCGCGCACCCCGAGCTCGTGGTCCTGGGCCGCCTCTCCGACGCACACGGCCCCGAATGCGGACTGCAATCCGACAACGTCCCCGTGTACCTCTGGCGCTCGTTCGAGGAGATCACCGAATCCGGTGTGGCCGGCGACGCACGACTCGCCACGGCCGACAAGGGCGAGAAACTGTTGGCGGTGTGCGCACAGCGACTCGCTGATCTGCTCGCGGCGCCGGAAACCTGGCACCGGAACGCCACCATCGACCGCCAGGCTGCCGCAACGAGCGTAGGGAGCTGATCGTGTCCGGAACATCAGCGCACTGGACGGTAGGGGACGCGACCATCGGTCGCGTCGACGAAGTCGTACTCGAAGGGCAAGGCCGTTGGCTCCTGCCCGACGCGACAGCCGAACTCGTTGCCGGCCAACCGTGGCTGGACCCGTCGGCCACCGACGACGGCGGTGACATCCGCCTGTCGGTGCATAGCTTCGTCGTGGACATCGCCGGAACCCGCATCGTCATCGACACCGGTGTCGGTAACGGCAAGGTCCGGGACAACCCGGCGTGGAACAACCTCGACGGCGACTACCTGCCGCGACTGGGCGACGCCGGGTTCGACCCGGATTCGGTCGACCTCGTGATCAACACGCACATCCACCGCGATCACGTCGGGTGGAACACCACCTTGCGAGAGGGGGTGTGGGAGCCGACCTTCCCGAATGCCCGCTACCTCGTCGCCCGCACCGAATGGGACTACTGGTCGGCGGCAGCGTTGAGCGAAGACCAGCAGCGAATGTTCGCCGATTCGATCACCCCGATCCGCCAGGCCGGTCAATACGAACTCGTCGACGCCGAGACACCCGTCGAGGTCGCCGACGGAGTCGAACTGCTCCCCACTCCCGGGCACACCCCGGGGCACGTATCGGTCCGGATCAGCTCCGGCGGCGAGACCGCACTGGTGACCGGGGACTTCCTCCACCACCCCATCCAGCTCGCCCACCCGCGCCTGTGCTGCGGAGTGGACATCGACCCGGCTCTGTCGGAACGCACACGAGAGACGATCCTGTCGACTATCGCCGACACCGAAACACTCTTGCTCGGTAGCCATTTCACCCACCCCACCGCCGGACGCGTGCGCAGCACCGCAACAGGTTTCGTGCTCGTTTCGGCCGCCGCGATCCCGTAGGCATTTCACCCACAACCAAGGACTTCGCCGTGACCACACATTCCGGACACCGAAATCGCGAGCACGCCGCAGCCGTGGCGGCCACCGTCATGGGCATCCGCGGTGTCCTGAGCGCTCTCGACGGCGTCGAATACGCGGAGACTCCGCCGGCGTTTTCCTTCGTCGCGCTTACCCACCCGCAGAACGGAACACCCGATGCAACCGCATGAATTGGACCTCACCGCCGCTGCCGACGCCATCTTCCGCCGAGAATTGTCACCGGTCGAACTGATCGACTCCGCGCTTGATCACCTCGACCGCGTCGATCCGCACCTGTCTGCCTTCGTGACTGTGACGGCCGGCGCGGCGCGGGAGGAGGCGGCGATCGCCGAATCGGACATCGCCGCAGGCCGATATCGCGGTCCGCTGCACGGCATTCCGATCGCGATCAAAGATCTCTTCGATACTGCCGGGGTTCTCACCACGTCCAGTTCTGCGGTGCGGGCAACTCACGTTCCCGACCGCGACGCGACCGCAGTGCGGAAGTTGCAGTCGGCAGGCGCGATCTCGCTGGGCAAAACCCACACGCACGAGTTCGCCTTCGGAACGATCACACCGCAGAGTAGGAATCCGTGGGCTGTCGACCGCGTGCCCGGTGGCTCGAGCGGCGGATCTGCGATTGCGGTCAGCGCGGGGATCGTGGGTATCGCGCTCGGCAGTGACACCGGAGGTTCGATCCGGATTCCGTCCGCGCTCTGCGGGGTTGTCGGGCTCAAGCCCACATTCGGCTTGGTCTCCCGCGCAGGCGTCACCCCACTGTCGTGGTCGTTGGATCACGTCGGCCCGATCGCCGGCACCGTGCGTGATGCGGCGGTCGCACTCGATGCACTCGTCGGATACGACGACAAAGACCCCGCCAGCTTGCGGCACAACGAGGGGAGCTACGTTCCCGATTCCGGGAGGGACTTGACGAACGTCCGAGTAGGCGTTCCGACGAACTACTACTTCGACAACGTCGAACCCGAGGTGCAAGCGCGCGTTCTGGAGGCGATAGACGTACTCGCCGGGCTCGGTGCCACGCTCGTCGAGGTGGAAGTCCCGCTCACCCACCTCGTGCACGCCACGCAATGGGGTCTGGTGGTTCCGGAAGCCACGACCTACCATCAGGATTCCCTGAACAGCCACCCCGAGCTGTATTCGGACGACGTCCGTCTCCTCCTCGAAGCCGGGCAGCACCTGCTTGCTACCGACTATCTCCGGGCGCAACGGTCCCGCGCGCTGATCCGCAAGGCCTGGGCGAACTTGTTCGACGACATCGACGTGCTCGCCGCACCGACTGTGACATCGGTAGCCGCACGGGCGGGTCAGGAGACCATCGACTGGCCCGACGGGAGCAGTGAAGGTATCAGTGACACCTACGTCCGTCTCTCGGCTCCGGCGAACCTCACCGGTCTGCCTGCGTTGTCCGTGCCGGTCCGCGTGTCGTCCGATGGGCTGCCGATCGGAATGCAACTCATCGGACGGCCACTGTCCGAGGCAACACTGCTTCAGGTGGGCGCGTCCTACGAGCTCGTCCGCGGGCAAGTGAGAAAGCCGGGATGGAGCTGGCTCCCCACCGGCGTCTGAAGTGGTGGGGCTGTCTGCTGATCGACTCGTGGGAGAACAAAGTTTCGGCGACGAACGATCGGGCGTCGGGCGATCCGCTGTGCTCGTTCCACGGCTGAAGGCGGCCGCGTCGTCGGGCCATCGTTCGGCAACACTGTTACTCCTATCGGCCGACAGGAGTCGGCCCGCCCGGGCGAGGGTGCTTCGCACGGGCGGGCCGTCCCCCGACACGCACCGGTCGACGGTGCGTCCTTGGGGTGCAGCACTGGTCCCTCATAAGGGGGCGCAAGTTGCCTGTCTGCGCGGGGTGTGCTGCCTGCGTGATTGCGAGTGAAGTTGTGGGTCGGAAGCTTTGTCCGGCGGCCTCCTTGCTGTGGGTCGGCGTATCGGGTTGGTCACAATTGTGGGTTGACCTGCGAGCTTTCGCATGGGTCGTTCGGCGTATGCGGGTACCTGTCTTCTCGGGTTGCCTCCAGGTCCGGTCACGTTGAGGTGGACAATGGGAAGATGCACCCGCACGGGACGCTCCCCGGCTCGGGACAAGGTCTGAGCAGAGCCGAACTGCTGGCCGCGGTATCGCTGGCGATCGATCTCGGTCTGGGTCAACCGATGGAACACATGCTTCGGTCGTCCTTGATCGCGACACGGATAGCGGAGCGGATGGGACTCGACCCCCAGCAGCGAGCGACCGTGTACTACGCCAATCTGGTCGGGTGGATCGGCTGTCACGCGGACTCCCACGAACTCTCGGCGCTCTTCGGCGACGACATCGCCTTCCGGGCCGACACCTACGCGGTGGACATGACCGGTCTGCCGTTTCTGCGGCTGATGACGAGTCACGTGGGACGCGGCCTGCCGGGCTGGGAGCGCGGCATCCGGGCCGCTGTTTTTCTGGTCGCAGCGCGTAGCCAGGTCGCCACGCTGATCCATTCACATTGCAGTTCCGCCGGGGTTCTGTCCGATCGGATGGGCTTGGACGGGCAGGTCGGAAAGGCGCTCGCCTACGTCTTCGAGCGTTGGGACGGCCGGGGGTTGCCCAACGGTTGTCGCGGAGAGGGTATCCCGGTCGAGATCCACATCTCCCACGTGGCGGACGTCGCCGAGGTGCACCTGCGGACGGGTGGGCTGGGGCACGCGAAGGACGTTCTCCGTTCCCGGCGTGGCAGTCAGTTCAGCCCGGCAGTGGTGGAGGTGTTCGAACGTGACGCGGCGGCGATCGTGGACGGTTTGTTCGAAACGGACGTCTGGGTCGCAGCGTTGGCTCGGGCTCCGGATCGCGACCGAACCCTGAGGGCCGAGGAGAGCGACGAGTTACTCGGGGCCATGGCTGATTTCGTCGATCTCAAGTCTCCGTTCACCCTGGGGCATTCGCGTGGCGTCGCGAATCTGGTGGCCGGGGCGGCCCGGCGCCTGGGCATGTCGCCGTCGGACATCACTCATCTCTACCGCGCAGGCCTCGTGCACAGCCTCGGCAAAATGGGGGTGTCCAACCAGATCTGGGAGAAGAAGGGTCCGCTCACCACGGCTGAATGGGAACGGGTGCGAATGTATCCGGATCTGACCGGCCGGATACTGAGCCGAGTCAACGGCTTGGAGTCGGTGGTGTCCGTCGCAATGAAGCACCGGGAACGGATCGACGGGTCCGGCTTTCCCCGGGGGATCGCCGGCGCGGAGTTGACCGCGCAGGATCGGCTGCTTGCCGCGGCGGATGCCTATCAGCGACTGCTCGAGCCGCGTCCGCACCGGCCGGCGCTCGATCCTCGCGGCGCTGCCGATCGGTTGAAAGAGGAGGCGCGCACCGGACGCCTCGACGCCGAGTCGGTGGCGGCCGTGCTGGCGGCGGCGGGGCAACGGGTGTCGCGGCGGACGCCTTGGCCCGCCGGGCTGACCGACCGCGAGGTGGAGATCCTGCGTCTCGTCGCGCAGGGCCGGTCGAACCGAGAAATCGCCGCCGACCTGTTCATCGCCGAGAAAACGGCACGCAACCACGTCGAGCGTGTATACGCCAAGCTCGGGGTGAACAACCGCACGCAGGCCAGTCTCGCCGCGATCGACCGGGGTCTGGTGGGCTTCCCGGTCAATGCGGTCGTGGGGAAGTGAAGCATCCGCCTTCTGGCGGGACCGGCCGTGCGGGCGGTCATCGACGGGATGCGCCGGGCCGGGACCGCCGGTCCAGTACCCACACGGTGGCCAGCATGAGAGCGACGGCAAATGAGGCCAGCGCGATGAGACTGGCACCGGTGCCTCCGCGGAAGGTGTCGCCGTAGGCGGACATGGCCGGCAGAGTGGCGCTGTACCGGTCGAGATCCAGGTCGCGACCCAAGGCTTCGAATGCGTGGCGGTTGGATAGGCCGAGGCTCATCAGGCGTCCCGGGAGGGCCATCTCGTCAACCGGGACGATGGCTCCGCCGAACAGAACCTGAGGGAAGCAGAGCATCGGCAGGGCGAGGGCGGCCTGCGCGGCGTTGGAGACCGCGGCCGAGGCGAGCAAGCCGAGGGCCAGCGCCGAGGTCGCCTCGATCACGATCGTCACGAACAGGACCGCCGACACGTCCCATCCGACGGCGGGGAGCCGACCGAGCGCCCGCAGCACACCGAGCAGCAGCGCGCTCACTCCAGCCAGCACCGGAAGCAGCGCTGTCACCTTGGAGGCCACGTAGGCGCCGACACTGAGCCCGGCCAGGCGCTCCTGCCGAAAGACAGCCATCTCCCCGACGATCTGGAGCAGGCCGTACGTGAGGCCGAAGAAGAAGCCTGCGAATGCGATCCAGAAGACGATCTGGGCGGGGCCGAGGTCGGCCGCGCCATGCGGATCGAACGCGCCGCGCTGGAACAGCGTCGCCATCATCGCCGTGACCAGCACCGGTGAGCCGAGCAGCACCGCCAGGGTCAGCCGGTTGCGAAGGAGGACATCGACATTGCGTTGTGTGAGTAGCCACCATTGCCGCACCATGCCGGTGCGTCCCACGTCGGACCGGGTGGCGGGGACGGGCGGGATGGGCGGTAGCGCCGAGCCGGGCAGGGATTCCGACGTCCCACCGCTGTCCGCGAATCGCTCCGCCCAGACCTGGGGGGTGTCCTCACGAGCCAGCCGGTCGTACACGTCGGCGAGGTCCTCCACACCGAAGTAGCGCCGAACCTCGGTCGGGCTGCCGGTGAAGGCCAGGTGGCCGTCGCGAGCCAGGAACACCACCCGGTCGCACCGATCGATGCCGGCCGGCTCGTGCGTCGTGAGGACGACTGTGACCCCGCGCCGGCTGAGTCGGCGCAGTAGGCGCATCACGTCGGCTGCGGTCGACGGGTCGAGCCCGGAGGTGGGTTCGTCGAGGAAGAAGAGGTGTGGCCGGGTCAGTAGCTCCACGGCGATACTCGCCCGCTTGCGCTGGCCGCCGGACAGCGCACGGACCGGCACCTCGGCTCGATCGGCCAGGTCGAGGTCCTGCATGGTCTTCTCGACTATCCGGTCCGCTTCGGCCGCCGATGTGCCCGCGGGCAACCGGAGCCGCGCGGCGTAGCGCAGCGTGCGGCGCAGGGGCATCTCGAGGTGGATGATGTCGTCCTGCGGGACGTAGCCGATGCGCGAATCGGCGCTGACTCGGGCACCGCGAACGACGCCGTCGTGCCGGACCTCCCCGGCGGACGGTGGTTGCAGTCCCGCGAGGATCTCCAGCAATGTGCTCTTTCCTGCTCCACTGCCGCCGGCGATGGCGACCAACTCGCCCGGCTCGACCGACAGCGACAGCTCCTGAAGGATCTGCCGCGCCCCGACATGCCGGCTCACGTCGACCGCATCGACGCGCCCGACGGTCGGTGATTCGACGGTCGATCCGGTCATGACCGGTGATTCCTGAACTCGCTTTGTCATGCCCTGATCATCGGTCGACCGCTTATGTCGTCGCATGGGGCGTTTGCCTCAAATCGGGCGCCGGAAACCGATCCAAGTCGAAGCAGATGAGGCAAGCTTCCATCAGACGACAGTGGAGGCTTGGATTGGGGAGCGGGGTGTCACAGACATTCGCGGGACGCCGAATCGTCGCGGTGTTGGCGATCTCGATGACCGGACTCGTGGGGTGCGGTGAGTCGGCAGTGCAACCGGCCGTGCCCGACGCACAGCTCGACGCCACGATTCCGGGGGCGATGGAGCACGCCGCGATTCCCGGGGCCATCGTCGGTGTCTGGCAGGACGGCGCCGCGCCCTACGTCCAGGCGTTCGGGGTGAGCGACACGGCCACCGGCGACCCCATGGCACCCGACCTGTTCATGCGCATCGGCAGCGTAACCAAGACCTTCACCACCACCGCCGTGCTGCAACTGGTCGATCAGGGAAAAGTCGGCCTCGATGATCCGATCGACAGGTATGTGCCCGACGTCCCCAACGGGGACACGATCACCATCCGCCAGTTGGCGGCCATGCGCAGTGGGCTTCCGGACTACTCGGAGGTGGTGATCCCGGCGCTCCCGAGTCAGCCGCAGCGCCAATGGACGCCTCAGGAACTGCTCGAGATCAGCTTCAGCCGTCCACCGCTGTTCGCACCGGGCACCGAGTTCGACTACTCCAACACCAATACCGCGCTCCTCGGCCTCGTGGTCGAGAAGGTCTCCGGCCAGCCGCTGAACGCGTATATCGACGAGTACATCGCGCGACCCGAGAATCTCGGCCACACCTCGGTCCCGACCGATGCGGCACTTCCGTCACCGCACGCTCACGGATACACGAAAACACCTGACGGCGAATCGGTGGACGCGACCGACTGGAATCCGTCCTGGGGATTCGGTGCGGGAAACATGATTTCCACGCTCGACGACCTGCGTGTGTGGGTGCGCGACTTGGCCACCGGAACGTTGCTCTCGCCGGCAACACAGCGCGAGCGGGAGCAGTTTCAGCTGGCACCGTCGGAAGGTGCGGGTTCGCTGTATGGACTTGGTGTCGAGTACCAGAACGGCTGGATCGGCCACAACGGAAATATCGCGGGCTACCAGACCTACGCGTATTACCTTCCGCCTGAGGGTAAGACGGTGGTAATGCTGGTCAACACGAACGTCGACCCGCTGGGCGTGTGGAACTTCTTCGCCGAGATCGTGAAGATCATCAGCCCCGATCATCCCTGGCCGGCGCCTCCGTCGTAGAGATCAGATGATAGGAGGTGCCGCGTCATGACCAGGTGTCCTGGTTGTGGGCGGCGGTGGGGACGTGGCATTTTCTCGATGAATCGCAGGGCGACAACCTCATGTAGGCGCCACTGCAGCAGATCTCCGGCGCCGCTCGGGGTTTCGGGCATGAGTACAACGTTGATCTTCACCGGTTCCAGTCCGGCGGCGACGGCGGCGCGGATTCCGGTGAGTACCGACGGCAGTCGGTCCCGGCGGGAAGGACGCGAAGTGCGCGCGGTCGATGGTATCGAGTGAGACGTTGACTCGGGTCAGTCCCGCATCGGCGAGCCGGTGTGCGCGATGTTCGAGGCCGACGGCGTTGGCGGTCATCGCGAGGGGAATGCCCGGTACCCGTTGTGAACAACCGGCGATGATCTGGTCGAGGTCCGCGCTCGCTCGTTGGCTCATTACCCGGCACGAGCGTGCGCACGCCTGGACCATCGCCGGTGCGCGAAGTCGGCAGAGCCGAATCGCACACCGATCGGCCTATGACACGTGATTCACGATCGAACCGGATCGTGGCTGTCGGTGAAGTCGAGGAAGCGGGGAATCACCTGCTCGGGATTCGCCCACAACAGGTCGTGCCCGATGCCCGGATAGATCTCGACCTCGACCGACGGGATGTGCTCACGGGCGCGGGCGGCTCCCAGCTCCGGATCGCCGCAATCGAACAGCCGGCGACGCAGGTGTTCGGTGTCTTCCGACATTGTCCATTCCAACACTCTTCGGGAAACGGCAGGACCTACTGGGACGGCAATTGGGACAGCGGTGCGCCGACGACCGATGACCGCGGCGTAGACCTTAGCGGGCACCGCCAACCGCCCCCACACCGTGCTACCGGCATGGGCGGGCCCACACGCTGCGTAGTGAACGTTCCTGGCCTGGACAATGCGCAAATGCCCTTTAGTAGCTGGAGTAGTCGTTGGCTCCCGCGACCATCGCGATCGTCAGGACGTAGAACGCGATCAACATCGTGTTGAGGATGATGAAAATCCATAGGGCCGTCTTGCCGAGGCGCTTCGTCCGGTGGGAGGCATACGCCGCGCCCAGGTAGTCGCCGGTCGCCCACAGCGGATACACCCGGGAGGAGTGGTTGAACGCGGCGAACGCGAGCGGCCAGAAGAAGATGATGGCTGCGGCGGCCCAGCCGGCGTTCGATTTTGGCGGCGCGGGCTGGGGCGCCCCATAGGTCGGCATGGACTGGGCGGGGAACGACTGGCCGGACATGGGCGACGATGTCGGGTACATAGTTGGGAGCTCCTTCAACGGGCTGTCGAATTCGTGCTGTTATTAGTGAGATGCGTTCGAAGACGAGAAAGTTCCCACAAGTTCGGGGAACACCTCGGACTAATTGCGGTGGTCGCGGATGACGGGTTCGTCGCGGTGGTCGCGGACGACCGGACCCGTGGGCTCGTCGCGGTGGTCGCGGATGACGGGTTCGTCGCGGTGGTCGCGGATCACCGGCGGCTCTGCGACCGGCGGCTCTGCGACCGGCGGCTCTGCGACCGGCGGGTCGGCGACGGGTGGTTCTGCGACCGGCGGGTCGGCGACGGGTGGTTCTTCGACCGGCGGGTCGGCGACGGGTGGTTCTTCGACCGGCGGATCGGCGACCGGCGGGGATGGGGGCGAACCGGGATCCGCGGGGGCCGGGCCGACGATCGTGCCCGGGTTCACAGGGGCTGGGCCGGGGTTCGCGGCGCCGTCACCGGACGGGTCAGCCCCGACGGCTCCTCCCGCAGTCGCGCTACCGTCGGGCCCGACGGTAGCGGGAAAGTTGCCGGGGAATTGCGTCCGCGCGTCCGCGATGTCTCTGCCGGTCTGTGGTGCGCTTCCAGGGACGACCTGCACTGTGGTGCCCTGTTCCCGGCCGGGAAGCGGAATGCCGCGCAGATCGTCGTCCGCGAGGACGATGGCAGTCGTCGCGGCCAGGGAGATTGACAGCGCCGCGAGGGCGCCGATCGCGATGCGGGCGCCGGTGTTTCGAGCCATGAAGTGCCTCCAACAGGGGGTACGGGATGGGATGACAGGCCTTATCCTGCGGCCCCGACGGACGACGGGACAGGCACCCGAGGGTCACTGTCGCCCACCCCGATGGGGCGCCCCGATACCCCATCGGGATGGGCGACAGCGCCCCAGCGTTGGTTAACTCTTTGACATCCTGCGTGAATGTCCGCGTGCGGGTTTCCACTGAGAGCGTGTCTCATGTGGATGAAGTGACCTGTGGGACATAATGTGACGCGTGGTA
>NZ_JASHKX010000040.1:0-54628 GCF_030058635.1 Rhodococcus sp. IEGM 1305 | reverse complement strand
CGGCACGAGACACCCGCACCCGGACCGCCCTCACTCAATTCCGCAACAGCCCCCCCGCGGTTCATAAGTACTCACGGGCGGCGAAGCCGCAATGCTCTTACTAGCGGACGCTGCCCCTTGACCAGCTTCGTCTCGGCGACGCTCGCCGGGAACCAGCGGGCGTCGTCGACCTCGGGGAACTGTTGACGCTTCCCCGACCGCGGCGGCCACTCCAGTTCGAACGTGTTGCTCTTCACGAACGTGACGTCCTCGCTCACCTCGGCCGCGTAGACGGTGATCAGCTTGCGTGAGGGCTGCCGGAATTCGCCGAGCAGCTCGTACTCGACGGCCGGCGGCGGCGCGCCGATCTCTTCCTCGAACTCACGCAGCGCGGCCTTGTAGGGGTCCTCGCCCTCGACGTACTCACCCTTGGGGATCGACCACGCGGCCTCGTCCTTACGCGCCCAGAACGGGCCACCCATGTGCACGATCCACAACTGGAGCACCCCCGCATCGTCGGTGCGATACAGGAGCACTCCAGCGCTGGTGACGGTCATGGACCCAGGTTAGGCTGCGGCATCCTCTCGCTGGTCGCGCAGCTCGGCAGGTTCGATTTCCTGGGCGTAGTGGAAGTGCGGGCGGCGGTGTCCGAGGAACGAACCGCACCACGACATCACCGCGACGTACCGGTTGCGGAATCCGACCAGGTAGACGAGGTGCACGGCGAGCCACAGGAACCAGGCGAGCACACCGGTCAGCTCGACCTTGCCGACGCGGGTGATCGCACGGAACCGGTTGATGATCGCCATGCTGCCCTTGTCGCGGTACGTGAACGGCGTTCCGAGGGCGCGTTTCCCGGTGATGATGGCCGCGACGTGCCGTCCACCCTGCATCGCGAACGGCGACTGCGCGGGCAGATTGTTCAGCGACGCCATGTCGCCGATCGCGTAGATGTCGTCGTAGCGACCCACCGTGAGGTCCTCGTCGACCAGCAGACGGCCGCCGCGGCCGGTCTCGCAGCCGGTCCGGTCCGCGAGCACCGCTGCGAAGTCGTTGGCCTGGATGCCCGCCGACCAGATGATCGTGTCCGCCGTGAGGCGCTTCTCGAAGCCGGTGCTCGGCGACGACAGGGTGGCACCGTGTTCGTCGATGTCGGTCACCATCGTGCCCAGCACCACCTCGACTCCGGCCCGTTCGAGCGAATCCTGGGTGTACTTGCTGAGCTTGCCGCCGAACACGGGCAGCGTCTCCCCCGCACCCTCGACGAGGGTGACGGTGACGTCTTCGGACGTGATGTCGCGGAGCGACTTCTCGAAGTAGCGGCCCGCCAGTTCCTTGATCTGACCTGCCAGTTCGACACCGGTCGGACCGGCACCGATCACGATGAAGTGCAGCAGGTCGCGGCGACGCTCCGGGTCCGAGGTGGTGTGCGCCTCCTCGAAGCAGCGGACGATCTGGCGGCGCAGCCGGTCGGCGTCGGCGACGGTCTTGAGCGCGTACGTGACCTCGGCGAACTCGTCGTGGCCGAAGTAGGCCTGCCGGGCGCCGGTCGCGGCGATCAGGCTGTCGTAACCGATCGTGTGGCTCACCCCGCCGGCCTCGTAGACGACCTGCTTCTTGTCCGGGTCGACGTCGACGACGCGGCCGAGCCGGACGTCACCGCTGGGGTACTTCGCGAGGATCGCGCGGATGGACGGGGCGATCTCGCCGGGCGAGATGACACCGGTGGCCACCTGGTACAGAAGGGGCTGGAACAGATGCTCGGTGGTCTCGGAAATCAGCACGAAAGGCGTGCCTGCCTTGCCGAGCTTCTTCGCCGCCGCGAGGGCGCCGAACCCCGATCCCACGATGACGACCTGTGTGCGATCCACCGAAAACCTCCTACTGCTTCTGGCGTCTACTTAGCGCCGCGTATGAGCTCCACATTAGGGATCGACCATTGTTAATCGCCAGTAAGCTGGGGAAATCGAAATTGTGTTATCTCGATTGCTCATAAGTCTTCACGGAAGGACGTAACCTCAGGTCATGGAGTTCCGACAGCTTCGCTACTTCCTCGCGGTCGGCGAGGAGGGCAGTTTCTCGCGCGCGGCGCAACGCTGCTTCATCTCCCAGTCCGCGATCAGCCACCAGATCGCGAAGCTCGAACACGAGTTGGGCACCACCCTCCTGGAGCGGTCGACTCGCGCCACGCGGCTGACCGCGGCAGGCGAACGGCTGATGCCCATCGCGGCCGAGATGATGGGCCTCGAGGCCCGCGCGCTGTCGGTGGGACTCGATCCCCGCAACCGGCTCCGCATCAGCGCGAGCATGAGCTTCGCGACACAGAGCCTCGAGGCGATATCGGCTGTCCGCGAAGACTTCCCACAGCTCGATATCGAATTCGTCATCAAGGACTTCACCGACCGGATGACCGCCGTCGCGTCGGGGGACGCCGATCTCGCGCTCATCCGCGGCGGCGTCGACCGGCCGGGGCTCGAAACCGTGGAATTCGGGCTCGAAGACCTGGTGATCGTCACGTCGAGCAAACACCCGCTGGCGGGGGTCTCGACCGTCGACCTGAGCGAACTGGCACCGTACCCCCTGCTGCTACCGCCACGCAGCAGTCAGATCCTGATCCACACCGTGGTCGAGGACGCGTTCCGGCAGGTCGGGCAGCGGGTCATGCTCGGACCGTCGATCCCCAGCGACCACACCGCGACCCTCGACGTACTGACGACGCCGCGGTCGTGGACGGTGCTGTACGCGGACACCGCCGATGCGACTCCCCGCCGCGGGCTGAGCTTCCTGCGCGAGGCGCACGACCGACTGCGCATCCCGGTGTGCGGGGTCGTCCGGAGCGGAACGGCGACGAGACCCGAACTCACCCACCTGTTCCGCGCGCTCGCACAGTCGATCGCCGGGTCCCGCGGATCGGCCGAAACCTAGGCGTCGATCAGTCCGTGACGGTCAACCCACGTGAGCACGTGGTCGAGCATCGTGTCGGGAACCTCGAGCTGCGGGGTGTGCCCCACGTTGCCGAGAATCACGCTGTCCCACCGCGGGTTTGCCGTTGCCACCTTGCGGGCGGCCGCGACCGGGACCAGTCGGTCGCGGTCGCCGTGGAGCAGGAGAACGGGTTGTGCGATCGACCGCATGGTGTCGAGGTATCGGCGCGGGCGAGCCAGGACCCGCATGAGGGACCGGCTGGCCTGAAGGAACGCCGCATCCTCGGACGGCAGCCCGCGCCGGTATCCCGCGAGAGCCGCTGCGGCGTCGAGGGAATCTTCCGATGCCCGGCTCGGCTCGGCGAAGCACAGGTCGATCATCCGCTGGACCAACTGCCGGTCCGTCAACTTCCTGCTCGAGTACTGCAGGAACCGCTCCCCCACGAACGGCGTGAAGTACATCGCGAACTGCGCGGCGATCCGTGGGTCCGGGATCCGTTGCGCAACAGGCAGTGCGGGATCGACGAGAACCAGCGCCGAGACCATCTCGGGGTGCGCCGCCGTCTCGAACAGCGAGATCATGCCGCCCATCGAGTTGCCCATCAGGATCACGGGACCGCCGACGACGTCACGGAGGAAGCGATGCAGCACCTTCGCATTGGCGCCCACCCCCGTCCGGCGGCGCCCGGACGGACTGAGCCCGAAGCCGGGGAGATCCACGGTCAGCACCCGGGTGCGCTCCGCGAGGACCGGTGCGATCCGGACCCAGTTGAGATGCGAGCCGCCGAGTCCGTGAACCATCACCACGGGAGGAGATCCGGTGTCGGCACCGTATTCGACCCAGTGGACGGGACCGTCGAGGTCGACGACGCTGCCGGAGCCGCCCCACTGCTGCGCGAACTCCTGCCGGGAAGGTTCGCCGACTCTGTTCGGATCCACCATGTGTCCGTCCGTTCCGACTGTTGGCGTGTCGAGGCCACCGGCCAGTCTACGGTGCAGTTCGCGACGTGGGAGCGAAGCATGGATCGACCGCGACGTCGTCATCGCCGGGCCGGCGGGCAAGTACCCCGGCATCACCGCCGAGGACTACATCTACCAGCGCGTCGACGCGAACTTCGCCGAGGAAAAGTATGTTGAACGCATGCAGCGCGGACCGGTGAGACCACGATGACGATCGGGGGCGTGCTGCTCGCCGCCGGGGCCGGTTCGCGCATGGGCATGCCCAAGGCTCTCGTCGTCGGCGCGGACGGAGAACCGTGGCTCGCGCGCGGAGTGCGAGTGCTGTCGGAGGCGGGATGTGAGCCCACCGTCGTGGTGCTCGGTGCCCGCGCCGAGGAGGCCGAGGACCTACTGCCGGGCGGTGTCCCCGTCACCGTCGGGATCGCGGAGGACTGGCAGTCGGGGCTGTCCGCGTCCCTGCGCCGGGGGCTGGAGGTCGCGGCAACGTTCGACGACGTCGATGCCGTCGTCATCACCCTCGTCGACCTCCCCGACCTCGGCGCCGACGCAATCCGGCGGGTGGCGTCGGTGCCGCCCGGCGACGCCCGAGCGTCGCTGCGTCAGGCTCACTACGCCGGCCGTCCGGGCCACCCCGTGCTGATCGGCCGGGACCACTGGCTCCCGTTGCGGCGCAGCCTCACCGGCGACTCCGGTGCACGCACGTACCTCGGGGCACACGGCGCCGAGACGGTCGACTGCTCCGACCTGGGGTCGGGACGCGACGTCGATTCACCGCGCGAACTCCCCTAGCCCTCTGGACGAACGGGACGCTCGTTCGATCTGACGCAACGAGCGTCCCGTTGGCCCGGCGGAGGTGGGTATACGCCGCGACGTGATCGGCAGACAATGGAGTCATGTCACTGGAAACGAACAAGGAATTGATCCGGCGTTTCTACACCGAGATCGACGCAGGCAACATCGACGCACTGGACGAACTCGTCGACGAGAATTACCTCGACCATTCACCGCCGCCGTTTCCCGGCCTCGAAGCACCGGGGCGCGAGGGACTGAAACAGGTGTTCCGGTTGTTCTGGGAGGCCACTCCGGGGACGCACCTGATCGAGGATCAGGTGGCCGAGGGCGACAAGGTCGTCACCCGGCTGCTGTGCGCCGGAACGCAGACGGGTGATCTGCCCGGAATTCCCGCGACGGGGAACCGCATGGAAATGACCGCCACCGTCATCCACCGCATCGAAAACGGGCGGATTGCGGAGAAGTGGTCGGACAAGGACGTCCTCGCCATGCTCCAGCAGTTGGGGGTGATCCCTGCCGCGGGGCGGTGACCGTCGCCCTCAGCGGCTGACGGCCTTCTTGTAGCGCCGGATCGCGAACGGCACGAAGATCACCAGCAGCACCGCCGACCATGCCAGTGAGGCGATGATCGGGTGCTGCAACGGCCACGCGTCGGGAACGGTCATGTCCGGGTTGGTGTTTCCGAACAGTTCCCGCACGGCCTGCGTCACCGCGGACACCGGATTCCATTCCGCGATCACCTTCAGCGGACCGGGCAGGTTGGTGGTCTCGACGAACGTGTTCGCGATGAACGAGAGCGGAAAGATGACGATGAAGCTGGCGTTGTTGAACACCTCCGGTGTCCGGATCCACAGGCCGACCACCGCCATCACCCACGACAGCGCGTAGGCGAACAACAGCAGGAGCAGGTAGCCGAGCAGCGCTTCGCCGAGACTCGAGTGGATGCGCCACCCGATGATCAGACCCGTCAGTGACATCACGATGAGGCTGACGATGTTGATCAGGACGTCGGTGGAGGTGCGGCCGAGGAGGACGGCGGACGGGGCCATCGGCAGCGACCGGAACCGGTCGATGATCCCCTTCTGCAGATCCTCGACCATCCCGAGACCCGTCCACGTGGCCCCGAAGATGACTGTTTGCGTGAAGATCCCGGCGATCAGGAACTCCCGGTAGGACATCCCGGGAACCTGAATGGCACTACCGAACACGTACGCGAACAGCAGCACGAACATGATCGGCGACAACGTGGTGAACACGATGAGGTCGGGGACGCGCTTGATCTTGATCATGTTGCGCTTGGCGATCGTGAGCCCGTCCGCGAGCGCGGTGTGTACGGACGCCGTCTGTGGGGCGCTCATGAGACGTGCTCCTCTTCGGCTTCGTGTCCGGTCAGGGTGAGGAAGACGTCGTCCAGGGTCGGTCTGCGCAGGCCTACGTCGAACACCTTCACTCCTCGAGTGGAAAGGCGGCCCAGCGCCTCGACGAGGGCGTCCGCACCGCCGGTCACCGGCACCGTCACCCGGCGGACGTTTTCTTCGACCAGAATGTCGCCTGCGGCGAGCGGGGCCAGTTCGTCGCGCACGACGGAGAGTTCGATGCCCTCCCGGACGCTCAACTCGATGCGCTCACCGCCCACGCGGTCCTTCAATTCGTCGGCGGTTCCGCGGGCGATGACCGAACCGTGGTCGATGACGGCGATCTGGTCGGCGAGGCGCTCGGCTTCTTCCATGTACTGGGTGGTCAGGAGAAGCGTGGTGCCCCTGGCTACCAGATTGTCGATGACGTCCCACAGCGCCAGCCGGGCGCGGGGGTCGAGCCCGGTGGTCGGTTCGTCCAGGAACAACACTTCCGGCTCGGCGACGAGCGCTCCCGCGAGGTCGAGCCGACGACGCATGCCACCCGAGTAGCCCTTGACGGGGCGATCTCCTGCCTCGACCAGGTCGAACTGTTCGAGCAGTTCGCGGGCGCGCGCCTTACTGCGTTTGCCCCCGAGGTGGTAGAGCCGCCCGACCATCTCGAGGTTCTCGAACCCGGTGAGGTACTCGTCGACGGCGGCGTACTGACCCGACGCCCCGATCCGGGACCGGAGCACCCGCGCGTCGCGGACGACGTCGAGACCGGCCACCTCCGCCCGGCCTGCATCCGGGACGAGAAGGGTGGTGAAGACCCGGACCGCGGTCGTCTTGCCGGCGCCGTTCGGGCCGAGCAGCGCCATCACCGTTCCCGACGGGACCGCGAGGTCGACCCCGTCCAGTGCGGTGACCTTGCCGTACTTCTTGACCAGACCCTCTGCCGATATCGCATCGACCATCAGAAGTTCCCATCCGTTGGCGTGTGGACCCAGTGTGACTCGAGGCACCGACAGGTTGCAGGGAATATTCACCGTTCCCGGCGGGCCCGGTGCGGCGGTAGTCTGAAATCCGAGCAGGTCAGCGCGCAGATCTTCGGCAGGAGACAGTGATGTCCGACGCGGCGTCGGAACTCCGGACGGGCCGTGCGGCCTTCGAACGACGAGACTGGCGCGACACCTACGCCCGACTGTCGGGCGCCGACCGGCAGGACCCGCTGTCCGGTGACGACCTCGAACTGGTCGCCACCGCCGCCTACCTTCTCGGTGACGACGACGCCAGCACCGAATGGTGGGAACGGGCGGTGCACGAGTGGGCCCGCGCGGGTCGGCCGGTGCGCTCCGCGCGGTGCGCGTTCTGGCTCTCGCTCGTCCTGATCATGCGGGGCGAGCAGGCGCGCGGTGGCGGCTGGCTGAGCAAGGCCCAGCGACTGCTGGACACCGCGGGCGTCGATTGCGCCGAGCGGGGCTACCTGCTGGTGCCGCAGGGACTGCAACGGATCGACGCCGGTGACGGCAAGGCCGCCCACGACATCTTCCGTGCGATCACGGAGGCGGGCACCCGGTTCGCCGACCCGGATCTGACGACGCTCGGGGTGCTGGGCACCGGCCATTCGCTCGTCCTGCTGGGGGACGTTGCCGACGCGGTGTCGGCGTTCGACGAGGCGATGGTCGGGGTGACGTCCGACGAGGTGTCCCCGGTGGTGGCGGGGATCGTGTACTGCGCCGTGATCGAGCAGTGCCAGAACATGTGCGATCTCCGCCGGTCCCGGGAATGGACTGTGGCGCTGGAGGAGTGGTGCTCTTCGCAACCCGACCTCGTCCCCTACCGCGGTCAGTGCCTCGTCCACCGCGCCGAGATCCTGCAACTGCAGGGCGAGTGGCCCACGGCGATGGATTCGGCGCGGCGGGCGCACGAGCGGCTCGCCTCGCATGCCGCGGCCGGGTCCGCCGCCTACGTGATGGCCGACCTCCACCGCCTGCGCGGCGAGGTCGCCCAGGCCGAGAAGTTGTTTCTGGAGGCGAACCGCTGGGGCAGGCGGCCGCAGCCCGGACTCGCGCTGCTGCGGATGGCGCAGGGGCGGGTCGGCAGCGCGGTCGCCTCGATCCGCTGCGCGGTGGACGAGTCCACCGGCGCGGTGGAACGCGCCCGGCTGCTGCCCGCCTGCGTGGACATCCTGCTCGCCGCCGGCGACGTCCCGGCGGCTCGCACCGCAGCCGACGAACTCGACTCGATCGCAACACGATTCGCGATCCCCTACCTGTGTGCTCTGTCCGCTCAGGCGTCGGGGTCGGTGCTGCACGCCGAAGGACGGGGTAGCGACGCGCTGACCGTTCTGCGCGACGCGTGGCGGCGCTGGCAGGACATCGGCGCGCCCTACGAGTGTGCGCGGGTCCGGGAGTCGGTCGCGCTGGTGTGCCGCGACCTGGGTGACGACGACACCGCGCAGATGGAGCACGACCTCGCGTCCGCCACCTACCGGCAACTGGGTGCGGTCCCGGACCTCGAGCGACTGCGGGCGGAGTTCCGCCCCGACCCGACGGTCAGCACTCCCCTGACTCCGCGTGAAGTGTGCGTGCTCCGCCTCGTGGCGGCAGGCAAGAGCAACCGGGCGGTGGCGACGGAACTGTTCCTCAGCGAGAAGACGGTCGCGCGGCACCTGAGCAACATCTTCCTCAAGCTGGGGATCTCGTCGCGGTCCGCGGCCACTGCCTATGCCTACGAGCATCGCCTCGTCGGCCCGTCTGCATGAAAGTACCCATACGGTCGTACGTATCTGCGCCATTCTCCCGACGCGCCGAGATCGGCCCGGTCATAGCGTTGAGCACGACCACCGATCACCCGAGGGAAGAAGACAGACGATGTCCACAGAACGCTTCGACACGATCGTGATCGGCGCCGGACAGGCCGGCCTCGCCACCGGATACCACCTCACACGATGCGGGCAGCGATTCGTGATCCTCGACGCCCACGACCGCGTCGGGGACGTGTGGCGGGAGCGATTCGACTCGCTTCGGCTCTACAGTCCCGCCCGGTACGACGGCCTGCCAGGCTGGGGAATTCCCGCCCCGGCTTGGTCCTGGCCCGGGAAGGACGAGGTCGCCGACTACTTCGAGGCGTACGCGCAGCGATTCGCACTGCCGATCCGGACCGGCACCACCGTCGACGGCCTGTCCCGTGCCGGCGACCGTTACGTCGTCACGGCCGGGACGGACCGATTCGAGGCCGACAACGTCGTCGTCGCCTCCGGAACGTGGCAGTCCCCGGTCCTCCCGGATCTCGCCGAGCGTCTCGACCCCCGGATCCGGCAACTGCATTCGAGCGACTACCGCAATCCCTCCCAACTGCAGGACGGGCCGGTGCTGGTGGTCGGGTGCAGCCACTCCGGCGCGGACATCGCGCTGGAAGTCTCCCGTTCGCATCGCACCACGATCTGCGGGCCCGTCCGCGGGGAGGTGCCGTTCGACCTCGAGGGGCGCCTCGCCCACATCGCGATCCCGATCATGTGGTTCATGGCCAATCACTTTCTGACGGAACGCACACCCGTCGGCCGGAAGATGCGCACCCACGTCCGTTCGGGTGGCGGACCACTCCTGCGGGTCAAACGGGCCGACCTGGCCGCCGCTCGTGTGGAGCACTTCCCCGCGAAGGTCACCGGTGTCCACGACGGCAGACCGGTCCTCGACGACGGCACCGCACTCGACGTCCGCAACGTCATCTGGTGCACCGGGTTCCGCAAGGACACGTCGTGGATCCAGATCCCCGTCACCGGATCGGACGGGTGGCCCGAGCAGTCCCGCGGAGTGTCGCCGGACCATCCCGGACTGTATTTCGTGGGGCTGCCGTTCCTGCAGGCGTTCGCCTCGATGCTCACCGGCGGGGTGGGCAGGGATGCCGGGTATGTCGCGAAACACATTGCGCACAGACAGACTCGGGCCGGACTCAGGCCGTCAGCACCAACCCTGACGTAGGCACACCGGTCCCGGCGGTGACGAGGACGTTCTGCACATCGGAGACCTGGTTCACGGACGTGCCGCGGATCTGACGCACACCCTCGGCGATGCCGTTCATCCCGTGGATGTAGGCCTCGCCGAGCTGGCCTCCGTGGGTGTTGAGCGGCAGACTGCCGTCGAGGTCGATGGCACCGTCGGCGATGAAGTCCTTGGCCTCGCCGCGGCCGCAGAAGCCGAGTTCTTCGAGCTGCATCAATACGTATGGGGTGAAGTGGTCGTAGAGGACGGCCAGATCCATGTCCTGCGGTCCGAGCCCGGCCTGATCCCACAGCTGCCTGCCGACCAACTCCATCTCGGGCAGTCCCGCGAGCTCCGGGCGGTAGTAGCTGGTCATGATGTACTGGTCGCTGCCGCTCCCCTGAGCCGCCGCGGCGATCACGGCCGGTTTCTGCTTCAGATCCTTCGCCCGCTCCGGTGACGTGACCACGATCGCGATGCCGCCGTCGGACTCCTGGCAGCAGTCGAGCAGGTGCAGGGGCTCGGCGATGAATCGGGAGTTCTGGTGGTCCTCGAGGGTGATCGGCTTGCCGTAGAAGAAGGCGTTCGGATTGGTGGCGGCGTGCATGCGGTCGGTGACCGCGACCCGTCCGAAATCCTCGCTCGTAGCGCCGTATTCGTGCATGTACCGCTGGGCGACCATCGCGACGAACGCCGCCGGCGTCGACAGGCCGTGCGGGTAGGAGAACGCGTTGTCGGTACCCGACGAGTTCACCTGCTGCACCAGACCGGAGTTCACCTGCCCGAACCGCATTCCCGACCGCTCGTTGAACGCCCGGTACGCCACCACCACGTCGGCGACACCGGTGGCGACGGCCATCGCCGCCTGCTGCACGGTCGCGCACGCCGCACCGCCGCCGTAGTGGATGCGGCTGAAGAACTTCAGATCCGGAATTCCGACCGAACGGGCCACGGCCGCTTCGGTGTTGGTGTCCATCGTGAAGGATGTCAGGCCGTCGACGTCCGCGGGGGTCAGCCCGGCATCGTCGAGCGCCGCCGTGACCGCCTCTGCCGCCAGCCGCAATTCGCTGCGGCCCGAGTTCTTCGAGAAGTCGGTTGCGCCGATACCGGCGATGACAGCCTTGCCCGACAGCCCGCTCATGCACCCGCTCCGTTCGTGCGTCCGTCCAGGACGAGGGTCACCTTCGACGTGATGTGGTCGCCGAGACCGTTCTTCCCGACGACGTCCAGCGTGACGACGCCGTCGTCCACCGCCGCCACCGTGCCGCTCAGCGTGAGGGTGTCGTAGGCGTACCACGGAACGCCGAGGCGCAACGCGATCGACTTGATCACCGCGTTCGGCCCCGCCCAGTCGGTGACGAACCGCTGCACCAGACCCGTGTCGGTGAGGATGTTGACGAAGATGTCCTTCGACCCGCGTTGCTGCGCCAGGTCGCGGTCGTGGTGGACGTCCTGGAAGTCGCGTGTCGCCAATGCGGCCGAGACGACGAACGTCGGGTCGCCGGTGACGGTCAATTCCGGAAGCGTCGTTCCCACCGCGACATCGAGTGTGGACGTCATGACTGCTCCTTCGCTCCGCGCTGCCACGCGTACAGGGTCCACGGCGTGCCGCCCGTCTCGTCGTCGCCCGGGAAGTCGAGGTAGATCGCCTCCACCGGCATCCCGACCGTCACCTCGGCGGGGTCGACGCCGCGCAGCTCACCGAGCATGCGGACGCCTTCCTCCAGTTCGACCAGCGCCACCACGAACGGCAGCGAGCGTCCCGGCACCTTCGGCGCGTGGTGGACCACGTAACTGAACACGGTGCCGCGACCCGACGAAACGACGTAGTCCGTCGTCTCCGTCTTGTCCTTCCACAGCGCGGGCACCGGTGGGTGCTGCAGCGATCCGTCCTTACGCTGCTGGATCCGCAACTCGTGCGCGGCCACCCCGTCCCAGAAGAACTGGGTGTCCTGTGAGGCGCTGGGCCGCATCAGCTTGGTGGGGTCCAGATCGTCGAAAGACGCCCCCTGACCGTTCGCCGACTGTGACGCCGGTTCAGCGGATTTGGGCGCGAACTTCAGGATGCGGAACAGCATCTCGGCGACAACCTCGCCGGTGCCGTCGTCGCCGGCGACCCGCCACAGGCTGCGGGTGGTGAAGAACCACCCCTCACCGAGGCCCGTCTTCTTCGGACCCACGACATCCTCGAGGGTCGTGGTGATGGTGACCTCCTCACCGACCTTCAGGTAGCGGTGGTAGATCTGATCGCAGTTGGTGGCGACGACGGACGTGAACCCGGCCTCGTCGAGGATGGTCGTCATGCGGCCGAGCGGGTCGTCGGGTTGCCGAACCGCGTTCAGCCCCTGCATCGTCCACACCTGCGCCATCGCGGGCGGGGCCACGATGCCGTCGTGTCCCGCTGCCCGCGCCGCCGCCTCGTCGACGTAGATCGGATTCCGGTCGCCGATCGCCTCCACCCAGTTGCGGATCATCGGCAGATTGATCGGGTCACGCCCGGGGCGAGGGGCGCTCGGGCCCGCCGACCGGACCTCGTCCGCGGCAGCGAGAATCTGTTCGGAACTCATTTCGCGCGGCGCTCCTATCGCGGGACTCGGGGAAGTTTCAGACCGGCTGTCGCGATCAGCTCACGCATCACCTCGTTGACACCGCCACCGAACGTGATGACGAGGTTGCGCTTCACCTGCATGTCGAGCCACCTCATGAGGTCGGCGGTCTCCGGCTCGGACGGGTCGCCGTAGCGCCCGACGATCTCTTCGACGAGCCTGCCGATGCGCTGAATACGTTCGGTGGCGAACACTTTCGTCGCGGACGCGTCGGCGATGTCGACGGCGTCCGCCTCACTCGACGCCACCTGCCAGTTGAGTAGTTCGTTGAGGCGGAACGTCGCGTGGATCTCGCCGAGCGCGCGCCGCACGTCCGGCTCGTCGAGCAGGTCGTGCGCGACGGCCCAGTTGCGGATGCGGTCGTAGAGGCCGCCGACCCGGCCGGCCGGTCCGAGCATGACGCGTTCGTGGTTGAGCTGGGTGGTGATCAGTCGCCAGCCCTGATTCTCCTCACCGACCAGCATGTCCGCGGGAACCCGGACGTCGGAGTAGTAGGTGGCGTTCACGTGATGTGCACCGTCGCACGTGATGATCGGTGTCCAGCTGTAGCCCGGGTCCTTGGTGTCCATGATCAGGATGGAGATGCCGCGGTGACGCGAATCCGCCGAGCCCGTGCGGACGGCGAGCCACAGGTAGTCGGCGTCGTGACCGCCGGTGGTGAAGATCTTCTGCCCGTTGACGACGTACTCGTCACCCACGCGCACGGCCGTGGTCCGCAGCGCCGCGAGGTCGGTGCCCGCTTCCGGTTCCGTGTAGCCGATCGCGAAGTGCACCTCGCCGGCCAGGATCGCGGGAAGGAATTTGCGCTTCTGCTCCTCGGTCCCGTACTTCTGCAGCGTCGGACCCACCGTCTGCAACGTGACCGCGGGTAGCGGCACGTCGGCGCGGGTCGCCTCGTTGACGAAGATCTGCTGCTCGATCTCACCGAAGCCGCGGCCCCCGAACTCCACCGGCCAGCCCACCCCGAGCCAGCCGTCCTTGCCCATCCGGCGGATGACCTCGCGGTAGGTGCTGCCGTGGCGCTCCGTGCGCATCACCTCGGCCTCGGCAGGCGAAATCAGCCCGGAGAAGTAGCGCCGGAGTTCCGCTTGCAGCTCACGCTGCTCGTCGGTCAGATCGATGAACACCGGGCCCCCACGAGGTCGAGTCGGTACGAGGCGCCGCCCACGAGGCGGGCCAGGTCTTTGGCGGTCGAGTAATAACGGTGCAGCGGGTACGTGACGTCGACGCCGATCCCGCCGTGCAAGTGGTGCAGAACCTGCATGGCGGCAGGCACTTCGGCGGCGATCCAGTACGCCATCACGTCCAGATCGTCCTGGGCGTCCAGGCCTTCGGACACCCGCCACGACGCCGCGAGCGCCGACACGTGGAGGGTGCGGGACGTGACGTAGACGTCGGCGATCTGCTGCGACACGGCCTGGAACGTGGCGAGCGGCTTACCGAACTGGTGGCGCGTCGCGAGGTGCTCCCCTGCCAGAACCGTTGCGCCCGACAGCAGTCCGTCCGCGACCGCCCCGATCGACGCCAGGGCGATGCGGTACAGCGTCTGCACCGCGTCGTCGCCGGCGGCGAGCAGTTCACCCCGCGCGCCGTCGAACGTGATCGCGAATTCGGGGCTCCCCGACGCCGAGGGTGTCGGCGTGAGCGTGACGCCGTCCGCGCCCGGATCCACCAGCACCACCCCGGTGTCCGTGGGCACGAGAATCCGATGTGCCCGCTCGGCGAACGGAACCGCGAGCACGCGCCCGGTGACGGAGTAGCCGTCCCCGTCCGCGACCGCGGTCACCGAGGGCCGTGCCGGGAACTGCGCCCCGGGTTCGGCGAGCGCCGCGGTGAACGTGCGGCCGTCGGCGAGACCGGTGAGCAGTGCGTCCTGTTGGGCGTCGTCGCCCAGCGCGACGATGGGCAGCACACCGAATCCGAGCGTTGCGAGGGCCGGGACCCGCGCCGCCTTCCGCCCGACCTCGGTCAGCAGCGCACCGACGTCGGTGACCGAGAGCCCTTCACCGCCGAGGCGTTCCGGCAGTGCGAGGGTCAGCAGGTCGGCGTCGGCGAACGCGGCCCAGAGGGCGTCGTCGTCGAGGTCGCGGGCCAGCAGTCCGGCCGCGACCTGGGCCACGGCCTCCTGGGTTTCGTCTCGAATGAAGTCCACGCTGACAATCCCACTTTCAATTTAGAACGTGTTCTAGTTGTATCACCATCCCGGACCTCGCGAAAGACCATCGCGACGCGGCTCAGCCCCGCGGCAGCCCGAGAATCCGCTCGGCCGCGACCGTCAGCAGGATCTGCGTCGTTCCGCCCGCAATCGACAGGCAGCGTGTGTTGAGGAACTCCCGCGCCAGCGGACCCTCCACCCATCCGTCCACGCCACCGAGTTCCATCGCGAATTCCGCGACCGCCTGCCGCTGGCGGACACCGACCAGCTTGCGGACACTCGATTCCGGTCCGGGGTCCTGACCGTCCAGCTGCCGGAGGGTGGTGCGCAGTTCGAGCTGCGAGCCGACGAGCGCATTGCCGATGAGATGCCCGAGCCTGTCCTCGGTCACGGGGTCGCCGTCCCCCGCGAGCGCGAGCAGTTCCTCCATCGCCGCACCGAGCGAGGAGCCTCCGCCCATCGCGACCCGCTCGTTCGCCAACGTGGTTCGGGCCAGCTTCCAGCCGTCGCCGAGATTCCCGACCACCAGCTCGTCCGGTACGAACACGTCCTCGAGATACACCTCGTTGAACAGGGCGTCGCCGGTGATCTCGCGCAGCGGCGAGATGGTGATGCCGGGGCTCGTCATGTCGACGAGGAAGTAGCTGATGCCCTTGTGTTTGGGCGCGTCCCGGTCGGTGCGGGCCAGGCAGATTGCCCAGTCCGCTTCCTGCGCCCTCGACGTCCAGACCTTCTGACCGTTCAGCCGCCACCCGCCGTCCACCTTCTCCGCGGACGTCCGCAGCGCCGCCAGGTCGGAGCCGGCGCCGGGTTCGCTGAACAGCTGGCACCAGATGATCTCGCCGCGCAACGTCGGGGTGGCGAAGCGCTCGATCTGCTCGGCGCTGCCGTGCTCGAGGATCGTGGGCACGGCCCACCAGCCGATCACGAGGTCGGGCCTGCCGATCCCGGCGGCCGCCAGCTCCTCCTCAATCAGGATCTGTTCCGCGGCCCGCGCACCCCGCCCGTAGGGTGCGGGCCAGTGCGGGGCCAGGTAGCCCGATTCCGCGAGGGCCGCGCGTCGCTCCGACTCCGGCCGCGCCACCAGCTCGGCGATTTCGGCGCGGATCTGCGCCCGTTCGTCGTCGAGCCCGGTCAGGTCGATCGACAGGTGCCTGCGAGCACCGGTCCGCGTCAGTTCGGTGACCCGCGCCCGCCAGCGGGTGGAGCCGCCGAGCAGCTGCCGCAGCGACGTCGCCCGGCGGAGGTAGAAGTGCGCGTCGTGTTCCCAGGTGAAGCCGATACCGCCGAGCACCTGGATGCAGTCCTTGGCGGTCTCGACGGCGGCGTCGAGCGTGAGCGACGCCGCGACCGCGGCCGCGATCGGCAGCTCCCCGCCGTCCGCGTCCCACGCGTCCTCCGCCGCCACGGCCGCATCCCACGCCGCCGCACCGGCTTGTTCGACGCGGCACAGCATCTCCGCGCACAGATGCTTGATCGCCTGGAACGATCCGATCGGTTTGCCGAACTGCTCGCGAATCTTGGCGTACTCCACCGCCGTTCGCAGACACCAGGCCGCGATCCCGGATGCCTCCGCGGCGGCGAGAGTCGCCGCGAGGTCGGGCACGAGCCCGTCCCGCACGCCGGTGACCACGCGGTCGGCCGCCACCGCCACACCCTCGCAGCGCACCCGCGCGAGAGGGCGGCTCTTGTCGATCGTGTCGGCGACCGTGATGTCCAGGCCGTCGGCTTCGCCGTCGATCAGACACCACACGACGCCGTCGCCCGCGTCGGCGGGCAGCAGCACGGACACCCCCGCGTCACCGCCGATCGCGAAGCCCGCGTCGCCGGTGACCGTCAGCCCGCCGTCGGCCCCGAGCGTCGCGTTCACCGGGGAGTTGCTGCCGAGAGCCACCGCGCACGGCATCGCGCCGTCCGCGAGTTCCTCGGACCACCGTTTCGCGGCGGCGCCGGAGCTTCGGCCGACGATGAGAGCGGCGAGAGCGGTCGAGAGAACAGGACCCGGGACGAGTTCGGTCGCGGCCTGTTCGAGCATCGCGGCGAGATCGACGATCTCCGCTCCCGACCCACCGACCTCGTCGGGCACGGCGACCGAGAAAATTCCGAGCGAGGCGAAGGACGGCCACGACGTCCGCCACGAATCTGCTGGTCCTTGCCGTACTGTGACCAGCGGGTCCGTGGACCGCGCCCAAGCCTGGATCGAACCCGCTGCAGCCTTCTGTTCTTCGGTGGTGGCGATTGTCACAACGGGTATCCGCCTCTCCTGAATGACACATTCGTCTAGAACGTGTTCTAATATGACACCTGGCCATGAGTCAAGGCGCGAAGGAAAACAGGTAATGACGACCAGCTCTCGATCACGGTCCACGACGGTCGCTGCGGCGACGCTGGGCGAGGACGATCTCAGTTCCAACGCGCAGAAAGAACGGCGCAAGCGGATCCTCGACGCGACCCTGGCCCTGGCCTCCAAGGGCGGATACGAAGCCGTGCAGATGCGGGCCGTCGCCGAACGCGCCGACGTCGCCGTGGGGACGCTGTACCGCTACTTCCCGTCCAAGGTGCACCTGCTGGTGTCGGCGCTCGCCCGCGAGTTCGAGCGGATCGACTCGCGGGGAAAGAACCCGCCGGGCCGGAACCCGCTCGAGCGGATGCAGCTGATCCTCAGCCAGATCACCCGGGCCATGCAGCGCGACCCACTGCTGACCGAGGCCATGACGCGTGCCTTCATGTTCGCCGACGCGTCTGCCGCCGCCGAGGTCGATCAGGTGGGCAAGCTGATGGACCGCCTGTTCGCCCGCGCGATGACGGACACCGAGCCCACCGAAGACCAGTTGGCGGTCGCCCGCGTCATCTCCGACGTGTGGCTGTCGAACCTGGTGGCCTGGCTCACCCGCCGCTCGTCCGCGACCGATGTCGCGAATCGCCTCGAACTCACCGTCGAACTGCTGCTCGGTGACGGAAGCCGCAGACCCGAGTAGGACGCGATCGGGGCACAGCCCCGGCCGACAACGCGCTCACAGCCGTCACATCCCCTAGATTTGAACATGTGAGCGCCCATGATCTGCCCATCGAACTTCGTCGTGCCCTCTCGAGGGTTGCGCGGACCCCTCGCCTGCTCGTCGCTTCCGATTACGACGGCACGATGGCCCCCATCGTCTCCGACCCCGAGAAGGCGTTCCCCCACGCCGAATCGGTGCGCGCTCTCCGCGCCCTGGCCAGCCTCGCCGGAACGACGGCGGCCGTGATCTCGGGCCGCGCACTCAAGGACCTCGCCGCGCTGTCGCGGCTGCCCGCCGAGGTGCAACTGGTCGGCAGCCACGGCTCGGAATTCGACATCGGATTCATCCATGCGATCGACGCCGACGCCAAGAAACTTCTCGGTGAGATCACCGAGGAACTCACCCGGATCGCCACGCTGCACGCCGGTACGTCGGTGGAGGCGAAACCGGCGAGCGTCGCCCTCCACGTCCGCAACGCCGACGCCGAGGAAGGCGCCCTGGCCCTGGCCGCGGTGCGCGCCGATGCCGGACAGCGCGTGGGCGTGCAAATCACCGAGGGCAAGTCCGTCATCGAACTGGCCGTCGTCGCCACCGACAAGGGCCACGCACTCGACCTGATCCGCCACCAGGACGGTGCGACGGCAGCCGTCTTCGTCGGCGACGACGTCACCGACGAGAAGGCATTCGCGCGTCTCCAAGGCCCCGACCTCGGCGTGAAGGTGGGCCCCGGCGACAGCCTCGCCGAATTCCGGGTGTCGACCACCGAAGACGTGGCCGCGGCCCTCGCGTTCCTACTCGAGGAGCGCCGCACCTGGCTGTCCGGGGCACACGCCCCGCCGATCGAGCGCCTCACCATGCTCGCCAGCCCGCGGACCGTCGCCCTCGTCACCCCCGACGCGACCCTCACCTGGCTGTGTCATCCCGAACCCGACTCGGCGTCCGTGTTCGCGCATCTGCTCGGCGGTCCGGAGGCCGGCCACTTCAGCGTCGGCCCGCACCGCAGCGCACTGCCGCTGAGCCAGCGGTACATCGACAGCACCATGACCGTGCAGACACGGTGGGCCAGCCTCTCCGTCACCGACTACCTGCCGCACGACGTCCGCCAGGGCCGCACCGACCTGACCCGGGTGATCAGCGGGCAGGCCGCCGCCGTCGTGACGTTCGCACCGCGGCCCGAATTCGGGCAGGGCCAGGTCATCCTGGAGCCGGTCTCCGAGGGACTGCGGGTGCACGGCACCAACGAGCCGATCGTGCTGCGCTCCCCCGGCGTGCAGTGGAACGTCACGTCCGACGGCAACCAGCAGACCGCGCATGCCGTCGTCGACCCGTCCGGCGGCGACGTCGTCCTGGAATTGCGGTGCGGCACCGAAGAACTCGGACCGTCGGAGACTCCCGAGGAGGAGCGTCGCGCGCTGGCCGAATCGTATTGGTCGGACTGGGCGAAGAGCCTCACCCTGCCCACGCTCAAACCTGACCTGATGAAGCGCTCCGCCCTCACCCTCCGCGGTCTGGTGCACGTCGACTCCGGAGCGATCATGGCGGCCGCCACCACCTCGCTGCCCGAGGAGATCGGCGGCGTCCGCAACTGGGACTACCGCTACTGCTGGCTGCGCGACGCGGCGCTCACCGCGTCCGCGCTCGTCAGCCTCGGCTCCCTCAGCGAGGCCGAGGGCTACCTCGACTGGGTGCACGACGTCCTCGAGACGCTGCCCGGCCCCGAACGCCTGCACCCCCTCTACACGCTGCACGGTGGCGGTCTGCCGCCCGAGGCCGTCATCGACTCGCTGCCCGGCTACGCGGGCTCGCGGCCGGTCCGCATCGGCAACGCGGCCAACCAGCAGGTGCAACTCGACGTGTTCGGACCCATCGTCGAACTCATCCACGACCTGTCCCACGCCCGCGAGAAGCAGGGCGTCGAGGTGGCGCTCAACGACCGCGACTGGGAACTGGTCTGCGCCATGGTCGAGGCCGTCGAACGCCGCTGGTTCGAACCCGACCACGGCATCTGGGAGATCCGCGACAACCCGCGTCACCACGTGTACTCCAAGGTGATGGGCTGGGTCACCGTCGACCGTGCGGTGGCGCTGGCCGAGCACTTCGGCCGCGACGTCGAGCCCGGCTGGACGTCGTTGCGCGACAAGATCGCCGAGGAGGTGCGCGAGAAGGGCTGGAAGGACGAGGTCCGCTCGTACACCGCCGCCTACGACGGCACCGACCTCGACGCCGCCACCCTGTACATCGGACTGTCCGGGCTGATCGACCCGTCGGACGAGAAGTTCGCCGCCACCGTCACGGCCACCGAGGCGGAACTGCGCAGCGGCTCGACCGTGTACCGGTACCACCACGACGACGGGCTGCCCGGAACCGAGGGCGGGTTCCACCTCTGCGCTGCGTGGCTGGTCGAGGCGTACCTGCTGATCGGTCAGCGGTCACAGGCCGAGGCCTTGTTCGCGCAACTGGTCGACGCCGCCGGCCCGACCGGACTGCTCAGCGAGGAGTACGACCCCGTCGCCGAGCGGTCGC
This sequence comes from Rhodococcus sp. IEGM 1305, assembly GCF_030058635.1. NCBI lineage: Bacteria > Bacillati > Actinomycetota > Actinomycetes > Mycobacteriales > Nocardiaceae > Rhodococcus > Rhodococcus sp. IEGM 1305. The sequence goes on along the minus strand of NZ_JASHKX010000040.1, from coordinate 34,370 downwards.
TGGGCAACCACCCACAGGCGTACAGCCACCTGGGACTGCTGCGCTGCGCTCAGCTCCTGGCCTAGCGCGTATGGGATGGCCGGGTCAGCGCTTGGCGGGCCCGGCCGTCGAACCCCGCAGCAGTTCGGTCTCGAGCATCTCGACGGTCGCGACACCGGAGTGCGACGGGGACATGAGCAGGGCACCTGCCCGGCGACCCTTCTCCTCCTGCGGTTGCCGCACGGTGGTCAGGCCCTCACGCAGTGCGTCGTCGACTCCGTCGAATCCGGTGATCGACAGCCGGCCGGGCACGTCGATGCCCTGCCAGCGCGCCCAGTCCAGCGCGCCGAGCGCGAGGACGTCGGTGGTGCACACGAGTGCGGTGATCCGCGGATTCACGCCGAGCGCCTGCGCGGCAGCGGCGTGCCCCGACTTCCCGGTGTGCTCGAACCGCTCGACGACGGTCAGCGTCCGAGGGTCCAGGCCGGCGTCGGACATGGCGTCGCGCACTCCCTCGATGCGTTCGCGCTGGACGTGGAAGTTCGGTGAGCGCAGACGCTCGGCGTCGGCGACCCCGTCCGAGCGGTCGCGCCCCAGCCTCATACTCAGCACGCCGATGTCGCGGTGGCCGAGCCCGATCAGATAGTCGGCGAGGCCCCGCATCGCGCCGCGGTCGTCGATCCCGACGAGCGACGCCCCCGGGATTTCCCGCGGCTGATCGCACACGACCATCGGCAGGTGACGCTCGCACACCGCCGCGAGGTAGGGGTCGTCGTCCGCCACCGAGTACACGACGAACCCGTCGACGCCCGCCTGCTGCACGACCGCGGCGGCGTCCGCCTCCTCGCGACCCGGGCCCGCCGGAATCAGCAACAGACCCTGCCCGGCCGCCTCGCACGACTCGGCCAATCCGGACAGAAAGCTCATCGCGGCGGGGTCGCGGAAGGAGTAGCTGAGAGCCTCGGTGAGCAGCAGTCCCACGGCACCGGCCTTGCGGGTGCGCAGGGAGCGGGCCACCGGGTCCGGACCGGGATAGCCGCGGCGCTTGGCCGCCTGCAGCACCCGGTCGCGGAGTTCCGCGGAGAGTTGATCCGGCCGGTTGTACGCGTTGGACACCGTCGTGCGCGAAATGTTGAGCTCGGCCGCGAGCGACGCCAGCGTGGCTTGGCGACGAGGCTGTCGAGACCTGGGCATAGGGGGACGTTAGTACCTGGCCCGCGTTCGGGCGCGTCGGGGCTGCACCGAAAGTGCACTACCAGGACCTATCCGCTAAAGTGCAACGGTAACGGTTTCCAATAGCGTTTAGCGTTCGTCTTCGGTCAGGAGTTTTCTGTGCGCGCTTCCTCAGGTTTTCGTGCCGCCACGGCGGCCGTCGGGCTGTCGTTCGCCGCGGCCCTCACCCTCACCGCGTGCGGCTCCGACACGACCGGTGACGGCACGCTGACCGTCGTCGCGTCGACGAACGTGTGGGGCAGCGTCGCGCAGGCCGTCGCCGGCGACAAGGTGGACGTCACCTCGATCATCACCGAACCGTCGTCCGACCCGCACTCGTTCGAGGCGAGCCCCACCGACGCCGCCAAGCTCACCGACGCCTCCCTGATCGTCTACAACGGCGGCGGGTACGACCACTTCGTCGACGACATCATCGGCACCGGCAACAGCGACCAGCTCACCGTCAACGCGTTCGACCTCCTCGAGGGCGGCGCGCACGCAGGCGAGGACGAACATTCCGAGGGCGGCGACTCGCACGAGGGCCACGACCACGGCGACGTGAACGAGCACGTCTGGTTCGACGTCGACACCGTCGACGCCACCGCACAGTCCATCGCGGACAAGCTCGGCCAACTCGACCCCGACAACGCCGACACCTACAAGGCCAACGCCGCCACCTTCCACGGTCAGCTCGAGCAGATCTCCGCGATCACCGACGGCATCGCGGCAGCGCACAAGGACGCACCCGTCGCCCAGACCGAACCGATCGCCTACTACCTGCTGCAGTCCGCGGGCCTGAAGGACGTCACCCCGCCCGACTTCACGAGCGCCATCGAGAACGGCAACGACCCCGCACCCGCCGCCATCGCCGCGACACGACAGCTGCTCACCGACAAGCAGGTGCAGGCCCTCGTCTACAACGTGCAGACGCAGGACCGGGTCACCCAGGACGTGCGGGCCACGGCCGAGTCTGCGGGCATCCCCGTCGTCGAGGTGACCGAAACCCTGCCCGAAGGCCTGGACTACATTCAGTGGCAGACCAACACCGCCGAGTCGCTTGCTGCGGCTCTGCAATAGAACTGATCGGCTTGTGACAGAACCCACTTCGAAGAACGCCGGCAACGGTCGCGTCCCCGCACTGGAATTGACGGGGGCGCGACTGTCCTTCGGCGAACGCACACTCTGGCAGGACCTCGACCTCACCGTGGAACCCGGCGAATTCGTCGCCGTCCTCGGACCCAACGGGTCGGGCAAGACATCGCTGCTGAAGGTGCTGCTCGGCCAGCTCGCCCTCAGCTCCGGTACCGCGCGCATCGCCGGATCCCCGGCGCGGAAGGGCAATTCGCACGTCGGGTACATCCCCCAGCAGAAGTCGCTCGACGACGGGCTGCCGCTGCGGGGCCGCGACCTCGTCGGCCTCGGCGTCGACGGCCACCAGTGGGGAACCGGCATCCTCCGGCGAGGCCGGCGCCGGGCGATCGTCGACGCGGCCATCGCCGAAGTCGGCGCCGAGAACTACGCGGACGCCCCGATCGGTTCCATGTCCGGCGGTGAGCAGCAACGACTGCGGATCGCGCAGGCCCTCGTCGGCAACCCCCAGATCCTGCTGTGCGACGAACCGCTGCTCAGCCTCGACCTGGCCAACCAGAATCTCGTGTCGGGACTCATCGACCGGCGGCGCCGCACCCACGACACCGCGGTGCTGTTCGTCACCCACGAAATCAACCCGATCCTCCCCCTCGTCGACCGCGTGCTCTACCTCGTCGACGGACAGTTCCGCATCGGCAAACCCGAAGAGGTCATGACGTCGGAGGTGCTGTCCGAGCTGTACCGCACCGACGTCGAGGTGCTGCACGTACGCGGCCGCCTCGTCGTCATCGGCACCGGCGACGCCATCGACGCGCTCGGCAGCGCGGGCGGCCTCCGCCCCGGTGAGGGTGTGCACCACACGGACGAGGGACACGCATGAGCAACAAGTTCACCGACGCGATGTCGCACATGTTCGACGTCTCGGCCACCGTCGACCTCCTGCAGTACGACTTCGTCCAGCAAGCGCTGATCGCAGGTGCCATCCTCGGCCTGTTGGCAGGAGCCATCGGCCCGCTGATCGTGAGCAGGCAGATGTCGTTCGCCGTGCACGGCACGAGCGAGCTGTCGCTGACCGGTGCGTCGGCGGCCCTGCTCATCGGAGTCAGCGTCGGGGCCGGCGCCATCGCCGGGTCGGTGGTCGCGGCGGTCCTGTTCGGGCTGCTCGGCGCGAAGGCCCGCGACCGTGACTCCGTGATCGGCGTGATCATGGCGTTCGGGCTCGGTCTGTCGGTGCTGTTCATCTGGTCGTACCAAGGGCGCACCGGCACCAGTTTCTCGCTGCTGATCGGCCAGATCGTGGCGCCCGGAGACAGCGGCCTCCAGCTGCTGCTGCTCTGCGCCGTCCTGGTCATCGGGGTCCTCGGCCTCATCTACCGCCCCCTCCTCTTCGCGAGCACCGACCCCGACGTCGCCGAAGCCCGCGGCGTCCCGGTGCGTGCGCTGTCGATCGTGTTCGCCGTCCTCGTCGGCATCACAGCCGCCCTCGGCGTCCAGATCGTCGGGGCACTGCTGGTGATGGCACTGCTCATCACCCCCGCCGCGGCCGCCGCCTACGTCACCGCCAGCCCACTCAAGGCGACGATCCTGTCGATCGTGTTCGCCGAACTCGCCGCCGTCGGCGGCATCCTGCTGTCCCTCGCACCCGGAGTGCCCGTATCGAGCTTCGTCACCACGATCTCGTTCGTCATCTACCTCGTGTGCCGGCTCAGCGGATCCTCACGACGCAAGAACGCGGGACGCATCACCCCCACCCACGCACACACGCACTGAGCCGCCCTACAGGTGGTCGGGGAAATACGGCGCCAACGCCGTAGCCACCTTCGTCGCCTGATCGCACGCCGCGTCGACGGTCGTGAAATCCTCCAACTCGCTGTACCCGATCATGAACTCCAGAATCCCCGGCTCGATCGCCACCGACACCGTGCACGCACTACCGCCGCGGAAATCCGACACCAGAGCACGCCGCCCGCCGATCTCGGTCTCACTCAGGACGTCGAAGCGGTCGTCGCTCTTGACCTTGTCGAGTGTGTCAGGGCGCGACGCGATCGTCAGCCCATATTCGGGTGCATTCGATAGATAGCCGCACCCCAGAGACTTCGGGTTGTCGTGATCGCGACGGTCTGGCGGACGGACGTCGAGCCCCAAACTGTGAATAGCCTCCGCGGGAATTGCGTCGCAGGGATGAAACGTGATGTCGGGAGCCACCTCCGCGCCCGGATCACCCTGCGTCGACGGTGCGCAGCCCGCAGTCACGAGGATCGAGGAGACGCCAAGTAGGAGTAAAGCGGCACGGCGATTCATACGTCCGCGCCCGCCGAACCCAGCTCAGCTGCAAACGCGGCATCCTGCTCGCGGTAGCGCCGCAGTACCGCTTCGAACATCGATCCCATGTCCTTCGCATAAGCCTGGTGGGCCAGAAACAGCCCAACGGCCGTGTTCGATACGGCGATGGCATCGCCGCCTCCGACTGCCTTTTCGTCGAATTTCCGCGCAAGCTCCTTCGCCGAGTCGATGTCTTTCTCACCGATCCCGAGTTCAGTTGCTCGTAGGTCATCGCGCGCCCGGTCCGCGAGAAGGCGCATATCCTCCGCATGCTCCTGGCACAGCTTGATGCACTGCTCTATGCCTGCGGGGTCGAGTTCGAGCCTGCCTCCCCCGGTGACGTTCTCGGTGAAAGCCTTCCATCCGGCTTCCGGTGCTTCTGGCCCCGCCATGTCGGTGTCCCCTCCGTGTGTCGTGCTGTGTCCCCACCTGTGCAATCGCCGGCGCGTGGCAATCTACCAACCGCGGGCACCGACCGACCCCGCTCGAGGAGTGGTGCCGACCCTGATCAGGGTGTCGAGCGACGATACGAGCTGTTCGGGGCCTGCCGGGTGCGCAGCGGATGGGTCGTGCGGTCCGATCGCGTAGCGTCCGTCGCCGGCGATGTCGATCCAGTGCATGACGCCGACGTCCCTGCCGGTGCCGTAGCGGGGGCCGCGGAAGACGCGGATCTTCCCGCGTCCCGCGTATCCCTTCTGTACGGCGGGTTCGAGTCGCGGGGCGGGGGCCGCCCGATTGACCTCCTGCAGGATTCCCTGAGAGAAGTGGGTGTCCTGTTCGTCGCGCCGCTGGAATCGGCGGCGGCCGGCGGCGTTCTGCGGGATCAGCCCGATCAGTTGGGCGCCCAGCCGCCCGGCCGCACCGGCGCCGATCACCACGTCGCCACCGATCTGCGGTGCCCGGCCGGGGAGTTGCGACGCGATCACCACCCACTGCCGGTGCTGCGCACCGATGATGCGGATCGGGGTCTCGTCGGCGGCCGAACCGGAGACCTCGACATACACGTCGGGCTCGGCGAGCACACCCAACGCCGACCTCACATCGTCGTGCTCGGCTCCCGCGAACGCTTCGCGTATCCGGTTCTGCTCGGCGACATAGGCATTGAGCCCGGGGTGCGCGCTCACGATCCGGAACGGGTACGGGATGCGGTCCTGCCCTGCGCCGGCCCACAGGGCGTCGAACAGTTCGGGACGCAGCCGCCAGTTGCGCATGTTCATGCGCCGATCACCGGCGGCGAGACGAGGGGCAGTTTGCCGATCAATTCGTTGCCGTTGTCGAGGGTGATCAGGTAGTCGGGCGTCTTGTGTTCCTTGTCCTCGCCGCCGCCCTTGGCAGCTCCTCCGCCGCCCATCATTCCCCCGCCCATCGGGCCGGTGCCCCGCATCCCGGCACCCGCGCGACCTCCGGCGTTGGCCCCCGGAACCCCGGGTGCGGTGCCGGGCCGGGCCACGGTCCCCGGCTGATTCCCGGCACCGACGCCACCGCCGAGTCCGCCGACTCCCAGTCCGCCGCCACCGGAAGCCCCACCCACACCTGCGGATCGCGAGCCGGCACCCGAGGACGAATCGGCGGTGGAAGGCATGCCCGTCCGGCTCTGCACGTGATCCCCCGTCGCCGAGGCCGGGGCCGTCGTCGCCGGTGTGGTGGCAGCCGACGGCGCGGTGGCCGCATTCTGCTGCGTGCCGTCCGCAGCGGGCGCGCCGTCCACTCCGGGCTCGGCGGACGGGTCGCTCACGGGCGCGTCGCCAAGAGAGGGCTGCCCGGCGCTCGGTCCGCCGAGCCGGTCGCTCGAACTCGGGGCGCCGCTCGGGTAGTCGCCACCGGGCCCGGCCGGACCCGAGGGAACGTCGACGATGCTCTCCGGTTTCGTGAACGACGGGACGTTGCCGTCCGACGTCGCGAGTCCGGGGTTGTAGATCGTGGCCATCTTCTCGCGCGCTTCGCCCTCGCGCCGGTAGTACTCGTCTTCGGTGTCCGTGTCCCAGGGCGTCAACTTGTCCCACAGTCCGGTGCCGATGGTTTCGGGAATCTGCGACCGAAGCGACGCGACCGTCTCCGCCAGCGGCGTCAGCGCGTCCGCCACTCCGTGAAGTTGCTGCTGCGCCTGCGGCGCGGAGGTCGAGTACCGTTCGGTCTCGCCGTAGGCCGCCGACGCGGCAGCACCGTGCCAGCTCCCGCTGATCGTCTTCTTGATCGCGTCGCTGAACTCGACGATCGCGTCGTGGGCCGTCGTCCCCAGTTCGGCCCAGGCTCGTGCGATGCCGCTGACGTTCTCGACATTCATGCCGGCGACGGCGCTCGCGATCTTCGCATGATCCCACTGGTCCGAGTGAAAGTTCTCGGGATCCTTGATGTATGCCGGGTCGGTCACGTTTCCCCCTCCGATGGCGCAGTCCACCACGCACGGTCAATTGTTCTGACGCAGCAGGACCCTCACCGGTTCCGCCCGCCCCCGCGAGAGAATCTACAAGACGGCACTCGGAACCCTAGTATCGAATATGTGCCGGCAATCGATCTGAACAGCGACCTCGGCGAGAGCTACGGTGCCTGGACCCTCGGCGACGACCTGGCGATGCTGAAGCTCGTGACCAGCGCCAATGTGGCCTGCGGTTTTCATGCGGGCGATCCCACTACCCTGTCGGCCACCTGTTCGGCGGCGTCCGAGCTGACGGTCCGGATCGGCGCGCAGGTCGGCTACCACGACCTCGCCGGGTTCGGGCGCCGGTTCATCGACGTCGCGCCGCGTGACCTGACGGCCGACGTCGTTTATCAGATCGGCGCCCTCGACGGTCTCGCCCAGGTTTCCGGCTCCGCGGTGGCGTACGTGAAACCGCACGGCGCGCTGTACAACGCGATCGTCCACCACCGCGAGCAGGCCCGCGCGGTGGTCGCGGCGGTCAGCGCGTACGACGAGACGCTGCCCGTCCTCGGTCTGCCCGGTTCCGTGTTCCTCGAGGAGGCCGAGAAGGCCGGCCTGCGGACGGTCACCGAGGCGTTCGCGGACCGCGCGTACACGCCCGAGGGAACGCTGGTGCCGCGCACGACGGACGGGGCCGTCCTGCACGATCCCGCGGTGGTGGCCGAACGGGTCCGCAGGCTCGTCGCCGATCACACCCTCGAAGCGGTCGACGGCACGGCCCTCACGGTCACCGCCGAATCCGTCTGCGTCCACGGCGATACGCCCGCAGCCGTCGAGATGGCCACCGCCATCCGGTCGTTGCTCGACACCGAGGGCATCACGGTGGAGCCGTTCGTGTGATGCGCATCCTCGACGTCGGAGAAAGCGCGGTCCTCGCCGAATTCGAGGACCTCGGCACCGTGCTCGCGCATTTTCGTGCGCTGGACGACTCCCGGCCACCCGGGGTCGTGGAGGTGATCCCGGCGGCGCGCACCATCCTGGTGCGGTTCGACCACGGCGCGACCAGCCGCGACCGCGTCGCCAAGTGGGTGCGGACCACGGAACCGGAGGAGACGGTCGCCGAGGATTCCCCGGACGAGATCCGGATAGGGGTGCGCTACGACGGTCCCGACCTCGAGGACGTGGCCGAGCTGACCGGTCTCGGTGTCGACGGCGTCGTCGCCGCACACACCGGAACACCGTGGACGGTGGCGTTCTGCGGCTTCGCCCCGGGTTTCGGTTACCTCACCGGCGGCGCACCCGAGCTGCACGTGCCGCGCCGCTCGACGCCTCGGACCTCCGTCCCCGCCGGGACCGTGGCTCTGGGCGGGGAGTTCACGGGAATCTATCCCCGCAGCTCGCCCGGCGGCTGGCAACTCATCGGCACCACCGACGAACCGATCTGGGATGCCGAACGCACTCCCCCCGCCCTCCTGCGCCCCGGCGTCGTCGTGCGCTTCGCGCCCGTGAGTACTTATTAACCGCCCGACGTTAATAAGTACTCACAGGCGCGAAGCGCATTGGCCGCGACCGACAGCGACGCGAGATCGTGGGTGGACGCGGCGTCGATCTCCGACAGCGTCCGGCGAGCGCGCTCGATCCTCGCTCGATTCGTACTCTCCCACAGCAGAATCCGGGAGTCCGGCGCATCGCCGGGCGCCCCCGACGACAGTACGTCCCGGGTCAGGAGGCGGACGGAGCGGTACAGGTCGTCCCGCAGCGCCACCCGGGCGAGGGTGTGCCACCGCCCGCCCCGCGGAAGCGCCGACACCTTGATGAGCCATCGATCCACGCCGAGGTGATCGGAGAGTGCGAAGTAGAGCGGCGCCACCTCGGCGACGTCGTGCTCCAGTTCGCGGGCGACGTCCACGATGTCGAGCAGGCTGAAGCGGTAGAGGCCGTCCGCGATACGCCGGGCGATGGACGTCTCGACGCCCGCCTCGTCGTAGGAGCGACGCGTGTCCTCCATCGCCAGCACCTCCGCGCCGCGGAGCCATCCGCCGACGTCGCCGGAATGCGTGTGGACGTGGCGCCGGAAATCGTCGATCTCGGCGTCCACCGACAGCGGCTGACGACGGTTGGCGAGGAACCACCGCGACGCCCGGTCGAGCAGCCTGCGGGCCTCGACGACCAGTTCGTACTCCGTCGCCGGTGGCAGCTTCGCCGCGGCGATGTCGGACCAGAGTTCCGCGAGCCCGAACACTTCCGACGTGATGACGAACGCGCGCACCACATCCGCGGGCCCGGCCCCCGTCTCCTCGCGCAGCCGGTACGCGTACGAGAGCCCGCCGCGGGCGAAGATGTCGTTCACGATCTCGGTGGCGAGGATCTCCTGACGGAGGGGGTGCGCGTCGACGGGGAGGACGATGCGCAGCGCGGCGGGGAAGTACGCGCCGAGCCGCTCAGAGAAGTACCCGTCGGAGAAGACGTCCGTATCCTCGAGTTCCGCTTTCAAATCCAGCTTGGCGTGGGCGAGGAGGGTCGCCAGTTCCGGCGAGCTCAGCCCGAGGCCTGCCTCCGACAGTTCGGCGAAACCCTCGGGGTTCGGAAGCGCCTCCAGGTCGCAGTCCAGACCGCGCTTGTCGACCAGGTCGTTCACCATCCTCGCGTGCACGTCCACCATCCGGTGGGCGCTCGACCGGGCGTCGCCGAGTACCCGGTTCTGCGCACGGTTGTTGGCGAGCACGAGTTCGGACACGTCGTCGGTGAGCGCCCCGAGCAGGTCCGAGCGCCGCACCGGGTCCAGCCGCCGGTCGACGGGCAGCGAGTCGAGCAGGATCTTGATGTTCACCTCGTGGTCGGAGCAGTCCACTCCGGCCGAGTTGTCCAGTGCATCCGTGTTGACGAGCCCACCCGTCCGGGCGAACTCGATGCGGGCGAGCGGCGTCATGCCCAGGTTGCCGCCCTCGGCGACAGCGCGTGCACGCAGCCGGCGTGCATCGATCCGGACGGTGTCGTTCGCTTTGTCGCCCGCGTCCGTGTGCGACTCCGACGAGGCCTTGACGTACGTCCCGACGCCGCCGTTGAACAGGAGATCCACCGGGGCGGCGAGGATGGCGCGGATCATCTCCGGCGGCGTCAACGTCGTCACCGACGAGGCGAGACCGAGCGCCGTCCGCATCTGGCTGCTCACCGGAATCGATTTGCTCTCACGCGACCAGACGCCGCCGCCTTCACCGATGAGGGTCCGGTCGTAGTCGGCCCACGACGACCGCGGCAGCTCGAACAGCCGGCGGCGTTCCTGCCAGGCCTGCTCCCTGCCGGGAGTGGGGTCGACGAAGATGTGGCGGTGGTCGAACGCGGCGACCAGCCCGATGCCGGCACTCTCCAGCATGGCGTTCCCGAAGACGTCGCCGCTCATGTCGCCGATCCCCGTGACCGTGAAACTGTCACGGTCGACGTCGATTCCGAGTTCGGCCAGATGCCGGGTGACGCTCACCCACGCACCCTTCGCGGTGATGCCCATCTTCTTGTGGTCGTAGCCGACCGAACCGCCGGACGCGAAGGCGTCACCGAGCCAGAAGTCGTACGTCCGGGCCACGTCGTTGGCGGCGTCGGAGAACGTGGCAGTGCCCTTGTCCGCCGCCACCACGAGGTAGGGGTCGTCGCCGTCCCGGCAGACGACCCGGTCAGGATGTACCGATTCGGCTGTGCCCAAACGGTTGTCGGTGACGTCGAGCAGCCCGGAGATGAACTGGCGGTAGCAGTCCTGGCCGGTGGACGACGGGTTGCGAACGACGAATCCGCCCTTGGCGCCTGCGGGCACGATGACGGCGTTCTTCACTGCCTGCGCCTTGACGAGTCCGAGGATCTCGGTGCGGTAGTCGTCGAGGCGGTCGGACCAGCGGAGCCCGCCGCGCGCGACGGGTCCGTATCGCAGGTGCACGCCCTCCATGTCCGGTGAATACACGAAGACCTCGTAGAACGGCCGTGGCCGCGGAAGTTCGTCGATCTCGCCGGAGCGGAACTTCAGCGACAACTGAGGACGAGCGGGGCCGAGCGCTCCGTCCTGATAGAAGTTGGTGCGGGTCGTCGCCGCGACGAGGCCCGAGTAGGCGCGCAGGATACGGTCGGCGTCGAGGCCTTCCACGTCTGCGAGCAGCGATTCGACCCGGCGCGCACACTGTTCGACGTCGTCGTCGCGAGACGTGCCGCCACCGGGACGGGATGGATCGAAATGCGCGTGGAACAGCTCCACGAGCGCGGACGCGAACTCAGGACGCGACAGCAGGACCGCCTCGATCCGGCCCTGGTCGTAGGGCAGAGCACTCTGCCGCAGGAAGCGTGCGTACGCGCGCAGGAGCACGACCTCCCGCCAGTCCAGGCCGGCAGCGAGCACCAGCACGTTGAACCGATCCGCCTCCGCGCGACCCGACCACATCGCACGAAACGTCTCCAGGACCGCCTCGGGTTCGACGGATCCCGACGCCACCGCGGACGTGACGAGCGGTCCCGCGGACACCCGGAAGTCGTAGAGCCGGCACACCAGTCCGTCGGCGCGGCGGAACACCGACGTCCGCTGACCCTCGACCTCGAGGTCGAGGCTCCCGAGAAGCCGCAGCACCCGTTCGAGCGACACGGTCGAGCCTCCGCTGTAGAGCGTGACCCGCAGTTGCCGGTTCTCGTTCGGTCCGACGGTGTCGACGTGCAGGTCGAATGCGTCGGCAGTCAAGCGGTCGAGGATGGCGACGTCGGGAACCGGCGGCCGATCCCGTTCTTCGACATAGCCTTCCGGCAGGGACAGTGCGAGCGTGGACGTGGTCGAGCTCATAGATTCTCTCCGTTGAGATCCGGGCGCCGTGTGTTGTCGTGGAAACGAGAAAGATCCGTCCCGCGGGCGCCATTGACCGCGGGACGGATCGAGTGTCAGGACACGGATGTGTCGGCAGACGGGGTGTCAGGAGTTGCGGTGTGCGTCCGCGATGTCGAGAACCGTGTCGAGGATCGCGAGTCCTTCGCGGGCCTCGGCCTCGGTGACGGTGCACGGCGGCACAGCGTGAATGCGGTTGAAGTTGGCGAACGGCAGCAATCCTCCTGCCTTGCACGCCGCGATCACCTCGTTCATCGCCGGACTGGAGGCGCCGTAGGGCGCGAGCGGTTCCTTCGTGGCACGGTCGGCGACGAGTTCGATCGCCCAGAACACGCCGAGTCCGCGAACTTCACCGATCGACGGGTGCCGGTCGGCCAGGCCACGCAGTCCGGGGCCGAGGATCTCGCTGCCGATCCGGGCCGCGTTCTCGACGATCCGCTCGTCCTCCATCGCGTTGATCGTCGCGACGGCGGCTGCGGTGGCGAGCGGGTGCCCCGAGTAGGTGAGTCCGCCGGGGTACGGCCGGTCGGCGAACGTCGCCGCGATCTTCTCGCTGATCGCGACACCACCGAGCGGGACGTACCCGGAGTTGACCCCCTTCGCGAACGTGATCAGGTCGGGGACGACACCGAAATGGTCGATCGCGAACCATTTTCCGGTCCGGCCGAACCCGGACATCACCTCGTCGGCGATGAACACGATGCCGTAGCGGTCGCAGATCTCGCGGACACCTGCCATGTAACCGGGCGGGGGCACCATGATTCCCGCGGTCCCGGGAACCGATTCGAGGACGATCGCTGCGATCGAGTTCGGCCCCTCGAGGCGGATCAGCTGGTCGAGGTGCTCGAGCGCGCGCTCGGTTTCCTGCTGCTCGTTCTCCGAGTGGAATTGCGACCGGTACCGGAACGGTCCGTGGAAGTGGACGACTCCGCTGTTGCCGTAGTCGTTGGGCCACCGGCGCGGGTCGCCGGTGAGGTTGATCGCGGTGTCCGTGCCGCCGTGGTACGAGCGGTACCGCGACAGCACCTTGTAGCGGCCGGTGTGCAACCGAGCCATCCGCACAGCGTGCTCGTTGGCGTCGGCGCCGCCGTTGGTGAAGAACACCTTGTTCAGGTCACCCGGGGTCCGCTCGGCGATCAGCCGGGCGGCCTCGGAGCGGGCGTCGTTCACGTACTGCGGTGCGATGGTGCACAGCTTCGCGGCCTGGTCCTGGATGGCGGCAACGACTTTGGGGTGCTGGTGCCCGATGTTCGTGTTGACGAGCTGGGACGAGAAGTCGAGCATGCGGTTCCCGGCACCGTCCCACACATACGAACCCTCGGACGCGAGGATCGTCATCGGGGTGATCTGCTCCTGCGCGGACCACGAGTGGAACACATGCGCCCGGTCGAGGGCATACGCGCGCTCCCCTTCGACACGGGCCGCGTCGAGGGACTGACCGGTGGGCAGAAGTTCCTGGGAGACTGTCGTCGTCATGACCGTAGGTCCTTTCCGGCTCAGTTGTTCTGGGGGAAGCCGAGGTTGATGCCGCCGTGGCTGGGGTCGAGCCAGCGGGTGGTGACGACCTTGCCGCGGGTGAAGAAGTGGACGCCTTCGGTGCCGTGGGCGTGGGTGTCGCCGAAGAGGGAGTTCTTCCAGCCCCCGAAGGAGTAGTACGCCATGGGGACGGGGATGGGGACGTTGATGCCGACCATGCCGACCTCGACCTCGTTCTGGAACCGTCGGGCGGCGCCGCCGTCGTTGGTGAAGATGGCGGTGCCGTTGCCGAACTGGCTGGAGTTCACCAGTTCCAGGGCCTCGTCGTAGGAGTCGACGCGGATGACGGAGAGGACGGGTCCGAAGATTTCGTCGGTGTAGACGCTCATGTCGGTGGTGACGTGGTCGATGAGGGTCGGGCCGAGCCAGAACCCGTCCTTGCCGCCGTTTGCCTGCACGGTGCGGCCGTCGACGACGATGGTGGCGCCGTCGTTTTCGCCGGCGTCGATGTAGGAGGCGACCTTGTCGCGGTGCACCTTGGTCACCAGCGGTCCCATGTCGGAGTCTTGGGTGCCGTCGCCGATCTTGAGGGTGTCGGTGCGGTCTTTGATCTTGGCGACGAGTTCGTCGGCGATGTCGCCGACCGCGACCAGGGCGCTGATGGCCATGCAGCGTTCCCCGGCGGAGCCGAAGCCGGCGTTGACCATGGCGTCGGCGGCGAGGTCGAGGTCGGCGTCCGGGAGGACGATGGCGTGGTTCTTCGCCCCGCCGAGGGCTTGGACGCGTTTGCCGTGGGCGGTGCCGGTGGCGTAGACGTACTGGGCGATGGGGGTGGAGCCGACGAAGCTGATGGCCTTGATGGCGGGGTGGGTGAGCAGTTCGTCGACGGCGGTCTTGTCGCCCTGCAGGACGTTGAACACCCCGGCGGGCAGGCCGGCTTCGGCCCAGAGTTCGGCCATCCAGATCGCGGCGGTGGGGTCCTTCTCGCTGGGTTTGAGGACGACGGTGTTGCCGGCGGCGATGGCGATGGGGAAGAACCACATCGGGACCATGGCGGGGAAGTTGAACGGGGAGATGATGCCGACCGGGCCGACGGGTTGGCGGAGGGAGGAGACGTCGATGTTGGTGGAGGCGTTTTCGGTCATGCCGCCTTTGAGCAGGTGGGCGATGCCGCAGGCGAATTCGACGACTTCCTGGCCGCGGCTGACTTCGCCGAGGGCGTCGGAGACGACCTTGCCGTGCTCGGCGGTGATGATTTCGGCGAGTTCGCCCTTGCGGGAGTTGAGCAGTTCCCGGAATGTGAAGATCACCTGGGTGCGCTTGGCGAGGGAGGTGTCGCGCCAGGCGGGGAACGCGGCGGCGGCGGCGTCGATGACGGCGCGGGCGTCCTCGACGCTGGCGAGGGCGACCTGACCGGTGACGGCACCGGTCGCCGGGTTGGTGACCGGGGCGGTGTTGCCGCTGGTCCCGGTGAACGTCTTATTGTCGAACCAGTGCGAGATGGTCCGGGTCTGCGCTGCGCCATCGCTGTGTGTCATGGGTGTCCTTACCGAGAGAGCCGATACGCGGAAACTCCGCGCGAAGTGCGATGTCTTCACTCTGGTCCGCCAACAAGGCGCTGGAGCCCGACGATCTGTAAGGAAATCCAACTTCTGATTTACACTGCGTAAATGCAGCCCACCATCGTCGACATTCTGGCGCTCCCGGTCGTGCAGGCGGGAACACCCGAGGTGATCGGCGGCGGACCGCTCGACAGACCGGTCCGATGGGTGCACGTCAGCGATCTACCCGATCTGTCGAACCTCCTCCAGGGTGGAGAACTCGTCCTCACCACCGGCCAGCCGCTCGCGGACGACTCGTCGAGCGTGGCGTACCTGGAGGGACTGGCCGCGGCGGGCGCAGCCGGACTCGTCGTCGAACTCGGCGTCCACGTCGACACCGTGCCGGACGGGGTTGCGCGCGCCGCCGACAGACTGTCGTTTCCGGTCATCGCACTGCACCGTCAGATCCGGTTCGTCGAGGTCACCGAGGAAGTACACCGCTCGATCGTCGCGGAGCAGTACGACGAGGTCGCCTTCGCACGGCACGCGCACGAGGTCTTCACCGACCTGAGCATGAAACGGGCGTCGCTCGGTGAGATCGTCGACGCCGCAGCCGGCATGCTCGGCGCCCCGATCGTCCTCGAGGACCTCAACCGGCAGGTACTGGCGTTCGCCGCGCAGGGAACCACGGCGGCGGACCTCCTCGCCGAGTGGGAACGTCGGTCGCGGCTGACGCCCGTGTCGCACCAGACCGCGATCGACGGTCCGGAGTCGTGGACGACGACGCCCGTCGGCGCACATCGGCAGGAATGGGGACGACTCGTCGCCCCCCGACCCGTCGCCGCCGAAGGTCGGGCGCGGATGACCCTCGAACGTGCCGCGCAGGCGCTCGCACTGAACCGCATGGTCGAGCAGGACCGGACCGCACTCGAGCAGCAGGCCCAGAGCGGACTCGTCGACGAACTCCGCCGCGGACGCATCCAGGACGAGGCCGAGGCGACCGCGCGCGCCCATGCGCTCGGCCTCCGGCCGGCACTAACCTACCTGCCGATGACCGTCCAGGTCAGCGAAACCCTCAGCGCCGACCAGGTTCTCGCGCAGCGACGCCGAGTGAACATGCTGGACGCCGTCCGCCACGCGGTCCGGACGTCGCGGCAAACCGCACTCACCGCGAACACCCGCGCCGGACAGATCGACGTGCTCCTGTCCCATCCACCGGCGTCCACACCCGACGCGCTGCCCGAACTCTGCGCGGCGATCCGTGCCGCGCTCGCCCGGCTCGACGGCGTCCTGCAGTGCACGATCGGCGTCGGTCCCGAGTCGACCCGGCTCCTGGACGCCGCGGGCGGCCTGACGGAATCCGCTCACATCGCCGAGGTCGCGCTGTCGTTGCCACCGGGCGACAAGGTCTTTCACCGTGCAGCCGACATCCGGTTGCGCGGTCTCCTCGCCCTCATCCGGACCGATCCGCGGGTGCAGGCCTTCGCCGAGACCGAACTCCGCGGCCTGCTGGAGCATCAGGCGCGGCACGGCGGCGACAGTGTCGACGTCCTGCGCAGCTTCCTCGAACTCGGTGGCAACAAGACGGAACTCGCGAAACAGCTTCACCTCTCTCGCCCCACGCTGTACGCGAAACTTGCCACGATCCAGCGACTGCTCGGTGTCGACCTCGACGACGCCGAGTCCCGGACGTCGCTGCACACGGCCATGCTGATCCTGCGGCTCCGCCACCCGTGAGTACTTCTTAACGTCGGGCGGTTAATAAGTACTCACGGGGCGGAGCCACCCTCCGAACATCGTTCGACGAGGACCGACTCAGGGTGCCCGCATTCGAATAGTCAAGAATCAGTACCCCGATGTTGAGAATTATCTTCACAACTCTTGGCATGAATGGTCGTTTTCTTCACTATTGGCACCTACCAATCGAATTTTCGACAGCACGGAGCTCTCATGAAGATCGGCATCCCCCGCGAAATCAAGAACCACGAATACCGCGTGGCCATCAGCCCCGCCGGTGTCCACGAACTCAGCGAACGCGGCCACGAAGTCGTCATCGAATCCGGCGCAGGCATCGGCTCGTCCTTCGCCGACGAAGATTTCAAAGCCGCAGGCGCCCAGATCCTTCAGGCCGCCGACCAGGTATGGGACACCGCCGACCTCCTCCTGAAGGTCAAGGAACCCATCGCCGAGGAATACGCCCGCCTGCGTCAGGACCAGGTGCTGTTCACCTACCTGCACCTGGCCGCCTCGAAGGAGTGCACCGACGCCCTGCTCGCGTCGAAGACCACCTCCATCGCCTACGAGACCGTCGTCGGCGCCGACGGCTCCCTCCCGCTGCTCGCCCCGATGAGCGAGGTCGCCGGACGCCTCGCCCCACAGGCCGGCGCCTACCACCTCATGCGCCACGGCGGCGGCCGCGGCGTCCTGATGGGCGGCGTCCCCGGTGTGCGCCCCGCCAAGGTCGTCGTCATCGGCGCCGGCGTCTCCGGCAAGAACGCGATCGCGATCGCCTACGGCATGCAGGCCGACGTCACCGTCCTGGACTTGTCCATCGCCCGCCTCCGCGAGATCGACGCGCTCTACCAGGGCCAGGTCAAGACCATCACGTCCAACAGCCTCGAACTCGAGCAGGCCGTCCTCGACGCCGACCTGGTCATCGGCGCCGTCCTCGTCCCCGGTGCCAAGGCCCCCACCCTCGTCTCCAACAACCTCGTCTCGCGGATGAAGCCCGGCTCGGTGCTCGTCGACATCGCCATCGACCAGGGCGGCTGCTTCGAGGACTCACGACCCACCACCCACGCCGAACCCACCTACCAGGTCCACGACTCCGTCTTCTACTGCGTCGCCAACATGCCCGGCGCCGTCCCCCGCACCTCCACCTACGCCCTCACCAACGCCACCCTCCCCTACGTCGTCGCGCTCGCCGACAAGGGCTGGAAGGAAGCCACCGCGACCGTCCCCGGACTCGCCGCAGGACTGTCCACCCACGACGGACAGCTGCTGTCCACCGAAGTCGCTGCCGCGCACGGCTACACCGCAGTCTCCTGAGCGACTGATCCGACGAGAGCGTATCCAGCAGACCTGCGGATGCGGGACAATCGAACGATGGCTTGGCTCGAGGTCGTGCGCACCGGACCCTTCACCACCGTGCAGGATCGGGGCCGCCCCGGTTACGCGTCGATTGGGGTCGGCGAGTCGGGTGCCGCCGACCGAGACGCACACGACAGCGCAAACAGGTTGGTGGGCAACCACTCCGGCGCAGCCACGCTGGAGGTCACACTGGGCGGGCTCGCGGTGCGTGCGGCCGGGACCGTCTCCGTCGCCGTTACGGGCGCCCGCAGCCCCGTCACCGTCAACTCCGAACCCCGGCCCGACTACACGATGCTGCACCTGGCTACCGGCGACCTGCTGGAGATCGCGTTCGCGTCGGAGGGACTTCGCAGCTACGTGGCGGTGCGCGGAGGTTTCGACGTGCCCGCGGTGATGGGGAGCCGGTCCACCGACACTCTGTCGGGGATCGGCCCCGATCCCGTCGCCGAGGGTGATCGGCTGCTGGTCGGTGCAGATGCCGGCGACTGGCCTGCGGACGAGATCATCCCCCCACCCGTCGCTCCCGAGGATCCCCTGATGATGCGTGTCCGGCTCGGACCGCGGGACGACTGGTTCACACCAGCGTCCGTCGCAGCCCTTCTCCGCGAGACGTGGACGGTCAGCTCCGACACCAATCGTGTGGGAGCGCGGCTCGAGGGTCCGGGACCGCTACACCGCGCCGTGACGGAAGAGATGCCGAGCGAGGCGATGGTGGCGGGGGCGTTGCAGGTGCCGCCCAACGGTCGGCCCATCCTGTTCCTGGCCGATCATCCGGTGACCGGCGGCTATCCGGTGATCGCCGTGGTGGCCGAGGCCGATCTGCCGGTGGCCGCGCAGTTGCGGCCCGGGCACCGGGTCCGCTTCCACCGAACGGTGGCGTCGACCATTCCGCGGTGACGGTCTATCTTGCGGCCAGGGCGGTCCGGAGCCCACGAAGGCGTCCGGTCACGGGATCGGCGCCGAGCGCCGACCGCCCACGGAACTTCACTTCCGAGGCCGTCTCCGGCGCGTCGTCGGACGTCGCCCGGAGGAACCGGTTGGGCAGCGCCAGTTTGTGAATGGTGCGCAGCGTCAGAAGGTACTGCCGCGCAAGCGAACCAGTGGTGTACGGCAAGTCGTACTTCTCGCACAGGCCGCGCACCGCGGTCGAGATCTCGGCGTACCGATTGCTGGGAAGGTCGGGGAAGAGGTGGTGCTCGATCTGATAGCACAGGTTGCCGCTCATGAAGGCCATGACGGCGCCGGCCCGGAAGTTCGCGGTGCCGAGCATCTGGCGGAGATACCACTCGGCCCGGCTTTCGTGCTCGAGTTCCGCGAGCGTGAACTTCTCCGCTCCGTCGGGGAAGTGCCCGCAGAAGATCACGACGTACGACCACACGTTCCGCAGGAGGTTGGCGACGAGATTCGCCTTCAGCGTTCGTCGCCACCGCCGCCCACTGAGAACGGGGAACAGCACGTAGTCCTTGCCCATCTGCCGCGCGATCTTGCCGAGCAGATCTCGCACCGGTGGACGCAGACGCCGACTCGCCCTGTCTTCGGCACTGGGCGGAAGCAGATCGTGGAGCGCGATGCCCCATTCGAACGACGCCGCGAGCAGGAGATTCTGAATCGGCTGCAGCAGGTGGATCGGACGCCATTCCTGATCACGAGTGACCCGCATGACGCCGAACCCGACGTCCTCGTCCATTCCGAGCACGTTGGTGTACTTGTGATGACGGAAGTTGTGCGCATACTTCCACTGCGACGACGGCCCCACCTGATCCCACTCCCAGGTGCTCGAGTGGATCTCGGGATCGTTCATCCAGTCCCACTGGCCGTGCGAGACGTTGTGGCTGATCTCCATGTTCTCGATGCTCTTGGCCGTACCCAGTGCCGTCGTACCGAGAACCACGCCCGTGGTCGTCCGGCTTCCGTGGATGACCAGTCGCGCGAGTCCGTCGAGCACGCGCTGGAACGCGATGGTGCGGCGGATGTACGTCGCGTCTTTCTCCCCGAGGGACTCCGCGACGTCGCGGCGAAGTGCGTCGAGTTCGAATCCGAGCGCCTCGACGTCCTGCTGGGTGAGGTGCGCGTACTCCTTGATATCGGTGATTGCCATGACCGGCCTCCAACCTCGCGGCCACTGATGATCTCAGTGAACGCCGCTGGTACCAGCCTGTCAACACTGTAGGTCTACGGTAGGTGCCGACAGCGTCGACAGCGACGCTCTCGGACCGCTACCGGTTGTGCGGGCTTCCCCGAGTACGCCGTGCTGTTCGCGGTTCCGCAGCCTAGCCGCGGCGACGGCGGGCGATGTCGGCGAGCACGACACCCGCGGCGACGGACGCGTTGAGCGATTCGACGGGCCCTGCCATCGGGATGCTGAGGATGGCGTCGCAATTCTCGCGGACGAGACGCGACAGCCCCTTGCCCTCGGAGCCGACCACGACCACCACGGGGCCGCTGCCGTCGAACTCGTCGAGTGTGGTGTCGCCACCCGCATCGAGACCGACCACCTGAACGCCCTTGGACGCCCAATCCTTCAGCGTGCGAGTGAGATTGGTGGCGCGGGCGATCGGCAGGCGGGCTGCCGCACCGGCGCTCGTCCGCCACGCGACCGCGGTGACCGACGCACTGCGACGCTCCGGGATCACGACACCGTGACCGCCGAACGCGGCCACCGAGCGCACGACGGCACCGAGGTTGCGGGGATCGGTGATGTTGTCGAGGGCCACGAGCAGCGGCGCCTCCTGGTGCTTGCGCGCTTCCGCGATCAGGTCGTCGGGGTGCGCGTAGCGGTACGGCGGCACCTGCAACGCGATGCCCTGGTGCATGCCGTTGGCACTGAGCCTGTCGAGATCGGTCCGGGGTACCTCGAGGATGGAGATGCCCGCGTCGGCCGCCCGCTGAACGGATTCCTTCAGGCGATCGTCGCTCTCGGTCCCGACCGCGACGTACAGCGCGGTCGCGGGGACGCCGGCGCGCAGGCACTCGACGACGGGGTTGCGGCCCAGCACGTTCTCCGGGCCGTCGAGCACCTTGCGCCCGGCGGTCTGACGACCGCGGCCGGGCTGCTTGTCGGCGTCCCTGGCTGCGCGGGCGGCGCGCTTGGCGGCGGGATGCTTGGTGCGGGCCTCCGCGGGCGGGGTGGCGCCGCGACCTTCCAGCCCCTTGCGGCGCTGGCCACCGGAACCGGCGACCTGCCCCTTCTTGGTACCGGCCTTGCGGATGGCTCCGCGCCTACTCGAATTTCCAGCCATTACTACTGTCCTGCCTTGAGAGACCACTCGGGCCCGTTGGGGGTATCGGTGACCTCGATGCCCGCCCGGATGAGACGGTCACGCACCTCGTCGGCCACAGCCCAGTTCTTCTCGGCGCGGGCACTCTGCCTGCGCTCGAGTTCGGCCCGGACCAGAACGTCCAGGGCATCGGTTGCCGCGGACGCGTCCGCGGTCTCCTGAGTCCAGTGCTCGTCCAGCGGGTCGACGCCGAGGATTCCGAGCATGGCCCGGACCTGCGACGCGATCTCGCGCGCACCCTCGAGGTCTCCACCATCGAGCGCGATGTTGCCCTCGCGGACCTTGCCGTGTACCTCGGCGAGCGCGGCGGGGACGGCGAGGTCGTCGTCGAGCGCGCGAGCGAACGCCTCGGTCCACAGGCCGACCGGAACCTCCCCGGCACGCTCCTGCGTACGCAGGACGAACGACTCGATCCGACGGAACGCCGCGGCCCCCTCGTCGAGCGCGGTGTCGGAGTATTCGAGCATCGATCGGTAGTGGGCACTGCCCAGGTAGTACCGAAGCTCTTGCGGGCGAACCTTTTTCAGCACGTTCGGCACCGAGAGAACGTTGCCGAGCGACTTCGACATCTTCTCGCCACCCATGGTGACCCAACCGTTGTGCAGCCAGTACTGCGCGAAGTCGTCGCCGGCGCACTTGGCCTGCGCGATCTCGTTCTCGTGGTGCGGGAACACCAGGTCCAGACCACCGCAGTGGATGTCGAACGCGGCGCCGAGGTAGAACTCGGCCATCGCGGAGCATTCGAGGTGCCAACCCGGACGGCCCCGGCCCCACGGCGTCGGCCACGACGGCTCGCCCGGCTTCTCCGCCTTCCACAGCGTGAAGTCGCGGGGATCGCGCTTGCATTCGCCTGCGCTCTCGCCCTGGTGGACGTCGTCGAGCTTGTGCCCCGACAGGCTGCCGTACCGGGGGTAGCTGCGGACGTCGAAGTAGACGTCCCCGCCCGCCGCGTACGCGTGGCCGTTGTCGATGAGGCGCTGCATCATCTCGACCATCTGCGTGACGTGCCCGGTGGCCCGCGGCTCGATGGACGGCGGCAGCACGCCCAGCTGCTGATAAGCCCAGGTGAAGGACCGCTCGAACGTGGCGGCCCACTCCCACCACGGCCTGCCCGCCTCCGCAGCCTTGTTCAGGATCTTGTCTTCGATGTCCGTGACGTTGCGGACGAACGCCACGTCGTAGTCGTGGGCGAGCAGCCACCGCCGCAGCACGTCGAATGCGACGCCGCTGCGTACGTGGCCGATATGGGGGTCGCCCTGCACCGTGGCGCCACACAGGTACACCGATGCGTGTCCAGGGGCCAGCGGAACGAAGTCACGCAAGGCCCGCGTCTCGGTGTCGAATAGGCGCAGGGTCACGACCAGCGATCCTACCTGGCGCTTCGACCGGGAATGACCAACGCGGTGGCCATGGCGGCGATCCCCTCGCCGCGCCCGGTGAGCCCGAGCCCGTCCGTGGTGGTCGCGGACACCGAAACCGGCGCGCCCAGAATGTCGCTCAGCACCTTCTGCGCCTCGTTTCGGCGTGGGCCGATCTTCGGCCGGTTCCCGATCACCTGGACCGCGGCGTTGGCGACGTCGAAGTCGTCCTCGTCGAGGAGACGGCGTACCTCGGCGAGCATCGCGGCACCGCTCACCCCGGACCACTCGGGCCGCCCGGTTCCGAAGACGGAGCCGAGATCGCCGAGTCCGGCGGCGGAGAGCAGAGCGTCGCAGAGTGCGTGAACGGCCACGTCGCCGTCGGAGTGACCCGCGCAGCCGTTCTCGTCCTCGAACAGCAGGCCGGCCATCCAGCACGGCCGTCCCTGCTCGATCGGGTGGACGTCCGTCCCGATTCCGACTCGCACTAGTGCGCTCCCTCTTCCACCAGCGCGCGGGCCAGCACGAGGTCCAGCGGCGTGGTGATCTTGAATGCTGTGGGTTCTCCGACGATGCTGCGCACCCGTTCCCCGAGGCGCTCCACCAGGCCGGCGTCGTCGGTGGCGATGCCGTCGGCGGCGGCGTAGGCGCGCCGGAGCAGTTCCGCGGTGAAACCCTGCGGCGTCTGCACGGCCCGCAGTTCGGACCGTTCGGGGGTGCCGGTGACCGCGCCGAGAACGTCGACGGTCTTGATGGTGTCCGTCACCGGCAGGACGGGGATGACCGCGTTGCGGCCGCACCGCAGCTCCGCGACCACCCGCGCGATGAGCGACGGTGGCGTGAGCGCACGGGCGGCGTCGTGGACGAGCACATATTCTGCGTCGTCCGCGACGGCGAGTCCGGCGCGAACCGAATCGGTCCGCTCACTGCCGCCGGCCACGACGGTGACCTCACCGGGAAGGAGGGTTCGCGTCGACTCGACGAGCTCCTCCGGAACGATCACGACGACGCGGTCGACAGCCCCCGACTGCAGGAGCCCGTCGACCGCGCGTGTCAGCATGGTCGTCCCACCCAGATCAACGAATGCCTTGGGCTTGTTCTCGCCCAAACGCACTCCCTGACCTGCGGCGGGAACCAGCGCGACTACAGGACCTTTTCCGTCGGCCACTGTGTGTATCGCGACTGTCTAGGACGCGGCCGCGAGGACCTCGTCGAGGATGGTCTCGGCCTTGTCGCTGTCGGTGCCTTCGGCCAGTGCAAGCTCGCCGACAAGAATCTGCCGCGCCTTCGCGAGCATGCGCTTCTCTCCTGCGGACAGGCCGCGATCCTGCTCACGACGCCACAGGTCCCGAACGACCTCGGCGACCTTGTTGACGTCACCTGACGCGAGCTTTTCGAGATTCGCCTTGTAGCGGCGTGACCAGTTGGTGGGTTCTTCGGTGTGCGGTGCCCGCAGTACCTGGAAGACCTTGTCGAGACCTTCCTGGCCGACGACGTCGCGTACGCCCACGTACTCTGCGTTGTCTGCGGGAACCCGTACGGTGAGATCGCCCTGAGCAACCTTGAGAACGAGATATTCCTTCTGCTCACCCTTGATGGTGCGGGTTTCAATTGCTTCGATCAGCGCCGCACCGTGATGGGGGTATACGACGGTGTCTCCGACCTTAAAAATCATCTGTCCCGTGCCCCTTTCGATCATTCGAGTTTAACACGTGTCCGGAAGCTGGTCGCATCAACGGTGCAGGTCAGGGGCATCATGGCCTGACCGTAGGGGTTGACAGGGTCCCCGATACGTGCATTCCGGACACCCCGATCGGGCGGTTCTCCAGCGCCGAAACCGCACGCAGACAACCATTGTGAGTACCCAGCGAGCAGGCCACGCGGACGAACTACTACTCTGCCTAGTTGAAGTGCGAACCTGACACCGGAGGACAACTCGTGACTGCTCTCGACAAGTCGACTCGCCGAGTCGCTACCGCCGTCGCTCTCGCTGCCGGCGCAGCACTCGTGCTGTCCGCCTGCAGCGCGGGCCAGATCACTCAGACGTCGAGTCAGGTCGCCGCGGTCAACGGCAACAGCGCGGACGTCGGGTCGATCGCCCTGCGGAACGTGCACGTGGTCTACCCCAACTCCGCCGAGTACAGCCTCGAGCCGGGCGGCAACGCCGTCCTCGCGTTCACCGCGATCAACAACAACGAGGACACCCCGGACAAGCTGACCCGGATCAGCACCGACTTCGCGCAGTCCGTCACCCTCGGCGACAAGGCGGGCGGCCTCGAGATCGCTCCGCAGACCGCGCTCGTCGCCGGACTGCCGGGCGAGGAAGCCGCTGAGGGCGCGGAGGCCGCGGGCCAGAAGGACGCCAGTGCCGACGCACCGGCCGACGTCGTCCTCGTCACCCTGGACGGCCTGAAGGAGGGCGTCCGCCCGGGCCTCACCTTCCCCGTCACGTTCGCGTTCGAGAAGGCCGGCGACGTCACCGTGTCCGTTCCCGTCGACGCCGGCCACGAGACCGAGCGCCACGTCTCCGACACGTCGCCCGGATCCGAAGCCGAGGGCGGCGGACACTAGCAGCCGGATCGGGTCCGCTGTCGGACCCGATACCTAGGCTGGCCCGGTGGCCAAACTCAAAACCAGCTTCCGCTGCTCGTCGTGCCAGTGCACGGTTCCCAAATGGGTCGGCCGGTGCCCCGAGTGCGGTAGCTGGGGATCGATGGACGAGGCCCCGATCGTCGCGTCCGTCGCGAGCCGCCCCGGCGCCTCGCTCGCGAAAGCCGGGGCCGGAGCGGTACTTCCGTCCACCCCGGCCACTCCGATCACGCGGATCGACAGCACGTCCACCCGCGCCAAGCCCACGGGCATCGACGAACTGGACCGTGTTCTCGGCGGCGGCGTGGTGCCCGGTTCCGTCGTTCTCCTCGCCGGCGAACCCGGCGTCGGCAAGTCCACCCTCCTCCTCGAGGTGGTCCATCAGTGGGCCCGCCGCGGCCCGGACGACCGTTCCCTCTACGTCACCGGTGAGGAATCCGCCGGGCAGGTGCGACTGCGCGCCGACCGCACCGGCGCCGTCCACGAGCGGGTCTACCTCGCCGCCGAATCCGACCTCGCGACCATCCTCGGCCACGTCGAGCAGGTGCGTCCCACCCTGCTGATCGTCGACTCGGTGCAGACCATGCTGGCCGCGGACGTCGACGGCGTGGTCGGCGGAGTCACCCAGGTGAAGGCGGTCACCAGCGCCCTCACCTCCCTCGCGAAGGCAAGCGGCGTGCCGGTGCTCCTCATCGGCCACGTCACCAAGGACGGCGCGGTCGCCGGACCACGGTCGCTCGAGCATCTCGTCGACGTGGTGCTGCACTTCGAGGGCGACAAGCACTCCACGCTGCGGATGGTGCGCGGCGTCAAGAACCGTTTCGGCGCCGCCGACGAGGTCGGTTGCTTCGAACTGCGGGAAGACGGCATCGCCGGCATCAGCGACCCGTCCGGACTGTTCCTCCACCACCGTGCCGAGGCCGTTCCCGGAACCGCCGTCACCGTCATGATGGACGGCAAACGTCCCCTCCTCGGCGAGGTGCAGGCCCTCGTGGCCGCCACGTCCATGCCCGCACCCCGGCGTGCCGTGAGCGGGCTCGACAGCGCCCGCGTGGCCATGGTCCTGGCCGTGCTCGACCGCCGGTGCGGGGTGCCGATCGCGAAGAACGACGTCTACGCGGCCACCGTCGGCGGAATGCGGATGACCGAACCGTCCGCCGATCTCGCGCTGGCCCTCGCCGTCGCGTCCGCGGTGAAGGACAAGCCCGTTCCGGATGGACTGGTGATCCTCGGCGAAGTGGGACTGGCCGGCGAGGTCCGCCGGGTACCCGGCGTCGGGCGCAGGCTCGCGGAGGCATTCCGCCTCGGATTCACCCGCGCCATCGTTCCCCTCGACTCCGGGGCGGCCCCGAAGGGCATGAAGGTCACCGAGGTCGGGAACCTGGGGGCCGCCATCGCGTCACTGCGGTGACGGTCGGATCGAGGTGTCGTTCAGATCGACGACGTGCCGAACGGGCGCTCCGGCACGCCGTCCACGAAATCCTTGGTCTTCTCGAAGTGCTCGGCGGTGACGGTGAGGAACAGCCCCCGCGACGTCGCCACCACCACGTCGGGGTCGGCCGTCGGCCCCTCGACGATGCGCGCCTCGGCGCTCGCATACACCTTGCGGCGGATCGATCCGTCGATGTTCGCGTGGAATTCGAGGACCGAACCCAGCGGGATGGGCCTGGCGAAGTCGATCTCGAGATGACCCGTGACCACCGGACCGTCGACGATCGATCGGCACACCATGCCCAGCGCCTCGTCGAACGCGGTCGAGAGGATGCCCCCGTGGATCACTCCCGGACCGCCCTGGTAGCGGGGTGCCACCTCGAGCCGGCCCCACACGTCGAGCCCCTCCCCGGCCGTGAAGCTCATCGACATCCCGGCAGGCGACTGGTCGCCGCACCCGAAGCACCGTGACCAGTGCTGCGGCACGGGCTGACCTGCGGCAGGGAAGCTGCCGACCGGTGCGGGCAGGGTCAGGTCGTCGGGCAAAGTCCAGGTACTACTCATGGATAGGTAATCTAAACGCGGGTCCGGACGTGTTTCCGCGGCGGTCCCCGACAAGTGACGTCTACCTCAGCGGGAGTATTGCGCGATGAACGATGCCGAGTCGTCGTCTGCGCTGCGCGAAACGATAGCCCGGCTGGCTCCCGGAACGGCACTTCGCGACGGCCTGGAGCGAATTCTGCGCGGTCGCACGGGCGCACTGATCGTCCTCGGCTACGACGAGCAGATGGAAGAGATCTGCGACGGCGGCTTCGAGCTCGACGTGGAGTTCGCGCCGACCCGCCTGCGCGAGCTGTCGAAGATGGACGGCGCCGTGGTCCTGTCCACCGACGGGTCCCGCATCGTGCGCGCCAACGTCCAGCTGGTCCCCGACCACAAGATCCCGACCGTCGAGTCCGGCACGCGTCACCGCGCCGCCGAGCGGACGGCCATGCAGACCGGGTACCCCGTGGTGTCGGTCAGCCAGTCGATGAGCATCGTCAGCGTGTACGTCGGTGGCATCCGGCACGTCATCGACGGGTCCGCCACGATCCTGTCGCGTGCCAATCAGGCGGTGGCCACCCTCGAGCGGTACAAGGCGCGGCTCGACGAGGTGACCCGCCAGCTGTCGGTGGTCGAGATCGAGGATTTCGTCACGCTCCGCGACGCCCTGACCGTGGTGCAGCGACTGGAGATGGTGCGGCGGGTGTCCGTCGAGATCGAGCAGGACGTGCTCGAACTCGGCACGGACGGGCGTCAGCTCGCCCTGCAACTCGAGGAACTCGTCGGCGACAACGACGTGGCGAGGGAACTCATCGTGCGCGACTACCTGGCCGGCACCGGCCCGGCGCCGGCCGAGGATGTCGCGAAGTCGCTCTCCGCGCTCGACAGGATCACGGACGCAGACCTTCTCGACCTCACGACGCTGGCCCGGGCGTTCGGCTATCCGGGCACCATCGAAGCGCTCGAGGCGCCGATGAGTCCTCGCGGCTACCGCGTCCTCACCCGCGTTCCCCGACTGCAGTTCAACCAGATTCACCGGCTCGTCGGCTCGTTCGGGACGCTGCAGTCACTGCTCGCCGCAACCGCCGCCGACCTGCAGTCGGTGGAGGGGATCGGCGGGCTGTGGGCCCGGCACATCCGCGAGGGCCTGTCCCGGCTCGCCGAGACGTCGATCTCGGGGCCGTACGACTAGGGCTTGTCTTCGTCCTTACTGCCGGCGGTCCGGGCCTGCTTCTCCGACCACGGATTCCAGTGCGACCCGGACGGCGTCCAGGTGTTCGGCCATGGCGCGGGCGGCCTTGTCGTAGCTTCCGGAGGCGATGCCCTCCACGATCCGGTCGTGCTCGTCGTTCGACTTCTGCTGCCGCCCCGCAACGAGATTCAGCGTCTCGGACTGCCGGGTGAGGGCCTCGCGAATATCGACGATCACGGATTCGAACACGCGGTTCCGGCTCGTCCGGGCGATGAACGCGTGGAACTGCGCATCCAGGGACACCCACACGAGGGGATCGTCCTCGTCCCGCATCTGGTCCACGAGGCCGCGCAGGGCGGCCAGGTCTTCGGCGGTGTGCCGCTGCGCCGCCCATCCGGCGGCGGGAATCTCCACGTGCGGGCGCGCCTCGACGAGTTCGTTGGCCGCGTAGTTCCCGAAGTCGAGGTCGCGAGCGATCGAATCGCTGACGACGAACGTCCCGAGGCCCGACTTCGTCTCCGTGAGCCCGAGCGCATGGCACGACCGCAACGCCTCCCGGATCACCGACCGGCTGACCCCGTGCCGCGCCGCGAGGGATGCCTCGGACGGAAGTCGTTCACCGACCGACAGCTCACCCGACGTGATCGCGTCACGAAGATCCGCGAGGACCGCCTCCGCGGCGCTGACCCGCGCCGTCACAGGACGCCTGGCTGCCCAGCTGTCTGACAGGTTCATGGGGATATTCTGCTCACGCCCCACCCGCAGCGTCAATACGGGACACCCCGGGGTTGACGCCCGCAAGTGAGCGAGGTAACAATTACACCTGTCTGACAGCCTGGCAGGTGGATAGCCGGGTGGCTCGACCGAGAAATCTACCTCTTCGAGCAGCAGACTCCGTCCACCGCATCCGTGCAGAGCAACGGCTCGCGCGAATCCCCGTGAGGAATGATCAAGTGCTCGAAACGCGAACAGAACACGATCTGCTCGGCGACCGCCAAGTGCCTGCGGATTCCTACTGGGGAATCCACACGCTGCGGGCCGTGGAGAACTTCCCCATCACCGGCCGGCCGATCTCCACCAACCCGTATCTGATCCGCGGGCTCGCCTACGTCAAATGGGCCGCGGCAACCGCGAACGAGAAGCTCGGGATCCTCGACCACCGCCGGGCCGACGCGATCGGGCAGGCGTGCCGGGAGATCGTCGACGGCCGCTGGCACGAGCAGTTCGTCGTCGACGTCATCCAGGGCGGCGCCGGGACGTCGACCAACATGAACGCCAACGAGGTGATCGCCAACCGGGCACTCGAGATCCTCGGCCACGGGCGCGGGGAGTACGCGGAGCTCCATCCCAACGAGCACGTGAACCTCAGCCAGTCGACCAACGACGTCTACCCCACCGCGGTCAACATCGCGACGATCTTCGCGATCGACGACCTGCTCGACGCGATGCGCGTCCTGCAGGAGGCCTTCGCGACCAAGGCGGTCGAGTTCACCGACACCGTGAAGATGGGGCGCACCCAACTCCAGGACGCGGTGCCGATGACGCTCGGCCAGGAGTTCGCCACCTACTCGGTGATGATCGACGAGGACCGCACCCGCCTCGACGAGGCCGCCCTCCTCGTCCACGAGATCAACCTCGGCGCCACCGCGATCGGCACAGGCCTGAACGCACCTGCCGGCTACGCCGAGGCAGCGTGCGACACGCTGCGGGGACTCACCGGATTCCCCCTCGTCCTGGCCACGGACCTGGTCGAGGCAACCCAGGATGTCGGTCAGTTCGTCCACCTCTCGGGGGTGCTCAAGCGGATCGCGGTCAAGTTGTCGAAGGTGTGCAACGACCTCCGCCTGCTGTCGTCGGGGCCGCGCGCGGGCCTGAACGAGATCAATCTCCCACCGGTACAGGCCGGTTCGTCGATCATGCCCGGCAAGGTCAATCCGGTGATCCCGGAAGTCCTCAACCAGGTGGCCTACGAGGTCATCGGCAACGACGTCACCATCACGATGGCCGCCGAATCCGGGCAGCTCCAGCTCAATGCGTTCGAACCGATCATCGTGCACTCCCTGTCCGAGGGAATGCGCCACCTCGGCGCAGCCTGCCGGATCCTGGCCGACCGCTGCGTTCTCGGCATCACGGCCAACACCGATCTGCTGCGTGCCCGGGTCGAGGACTCCATCGGACTCGTCACCGCGCTCAACCCGTACATCGGCTACACCGCCTCGACCCGGATCGCGCAGGAAGCGCTGGTCTCCGGTCGCAGGGTCGCCGACCTCGTGATCGAGGCCGGTCTGCTCGACCGTGAAGAACTCGACCGCCTCCTCAGCCCCGAGCATCTCGCCAACTTGAGAGCGACCGGTTCGCCACGGCAGACACCCGTCGCCGCTGCCGCGGAGGTGGTCTCGTGACGATCGAGAAGGACGACACCTCCGGCGCCGACATCTTCGTCGAGGAAGACCTCGGCTACCGGAAAGCGCTCGGCCCCAGACAGATCCAGATGATCGCGATCGGCGGAGCGATCGGTACCGGCCTGTTCATGGGCGCGGGCGGACGCCTCCAGCAGGCCGGCCCCGCACTCGTGCTCGTCTACGCCCTCTGCGGCTTCTTCGCCTTCCTGATCCTGCGGGCGCTGGGCGAACTCGTCATGCACCGCCCCACCTCCGGGTCGTTCGTGTCGTACTCGCGCGAATTCTTCGGCGAGAAGATGGCCTTCGCCGCAGGCTGGCTGTACTGGATGAACTGGGCGATGACGGCAGTCGTCGACGTCACCGCCGTCGCGCTGTACATGAACTTCTTCAAGAAGTACTGGGCACCGCTCGGGAACGTCGACCAATGGGTCTTCGCCCTCGCCGCAGTCGTACTGGTCCTCGGGCTGAATCTCGTCTCCGTCAAGGTGTTCGGTGAGCTGGAGTTCTGGTTCGCCCTCATCAAGGTCGTCGCTCTCGCCGCGTTCCTCGGCTTCGGCATCTACTTCGTACTGTTCGGAACGCCGCTCGAAGGACATTCGTCGGGCTTCAGCATGATCACCGACAACGGCGGACTCTTCCCCAACGGAATCCTGCCCGCCGTCGTGGTGATCCAGGGCGTCGTCTTCGCCTATGCCTCGATCGAACTCGTGGGAACCACTGCGGGCGAGACGAAGAACCCACAGAAGGTCATCCCCAAGGCGATCAACACGGTCATCATCCGGATCCTGGTCTTCTACGTCGGGTCCGTCCTGCTGCTGTCGCTGCTGCTCCCCTATACCGAGTACCACGCCGGCGAGAGCCCGTTCGTCACGTTCTTCGGCTCCATCAACGTGCAGGGCGCCGACGCGATCATGAACCTCGTGGTGCTCACGGCCGCGCTGTCCTCGCTCAACGCGGGCCTGTATTCCACCGGCCGAATTCTGCACTCGATGGCCATGGCCGGATCCGCGCCCTCGTTCGCCGCCCGGATGAACAAGGCAGGAGTGCCGTACGGCGGCATCGCCCTCACCGGATTCGTCATCCTGCTCGGCGTCGGACTCAACGCCGTCGTCCCCGCGCAGGCGTTCGAGATCGTGCTGAACCTCGCCGCGCTCGGGATCATCAGCGCCTGGGCCGTGATCGTGCTGTGCCAGTTGAAACTGTGGAAATTCGCCAAGGAAGGGAAACTCACCCGGCCCGGTTTCCGGATGTTCGGCGCCCCCTACACCGGGCTCCTGACGCTGGCCTTCCTCGCGTGCGTCGTCATACTGATGGCGTTCGATCACCCCGTCGGAACCTGGACCGTCGGGTCCATCGCGATCATCGCTCCACTGTTGGTGATCGGCTGGTTCGGCGCGCGGAACCGCATCCGCACCCTGGCCTCGGACCGCCCGACCGGATAGCGAGAGAGGACAACAGTGCCGAAAGTCGCCATCGTCACCACCGGAGGCACCATCGCCAGCAGGCGGGACGGGCAGGGTGTCAGCAGGCCGGTGGTCACCGGCCCGGACCTGCTGGGCAGTGCGTGGACCGGGACGGAACTCCGTGTCGTCGACGTGATGTCGAAGGACAGTTCGAGCATCACATTCGCCGATATGGACCGGGTGCGCGACGCCGTCACCGCGGAACTGCGCGATCCCGATCTCGACGCGGTAGTCGTGCTCCACGGAACCGACACCATGGAGGAGACCGCTTTCCTGGTCGACCTTCACCACGCCGACCCGCGGCCGGTGGTGTTCACGGGTGCGCAACGCACGTTCGACCACCCGGAATCCGATGCCCAGGCCAATCTGGCCGACGCGGTCGCCGCGGGATCAGACCCCGCTCTGCGCGGAGCGGGTGTGATCATCGCGTTCGGAGGCGCCCTGCACCGGGCGTCGGGTACGCGGAAGGTCGACACGACATCCCTCGACGCGTTTCGATCCGTCCACCCCGCCGGTGCCACCCCGCGGCGAAGTCTCGATCCACTGCCGTGGCATCCGATCTCCGGAACCCGCGTCGACATCGTCGCCGCCTATCCAGGGGCCGACCGCGTCCAGATCGACGCGTGCCGAGCCGCCGGGGCCCAGGGGCTGGTGCTCGACGGGCTCGGATCCGGAAACGCGAACCCGGCGATCGTCGAGGCGGTGCGGGACTGCGCGTCCGCCGGGATCCCGGTCGTGGTCACCACCCGCGTGCCGAACGGCCCGACCTCCGCCACGTACGGCGGTGGGGGCGGCGGGCACGACCTCGTCTCGGCGGGTGCACTGTTCTCCACCGACCTCAGAGCAGGTCAGGCCCGCATCCTCCTCGCGGCGCTGCTCACCGACCCCGAGCACACCGACCTCGACAAGGAATTCGATCGACGCTCACGCATCGACCCCGCACCGAGGATCAGCTGAGGTTGAACGGCTCCGGCGCGCTGCGGAGCTGACCGAGCTGGCCGACCACGGTGTACGCACCGGGCCCCACCGGATCGCGCTGGGGTTCCGGTTGCGTCAGGCAGTCGGGAGCGGACGTCTTGGCCGACCACTTCACGGTGAACTGAGCTTGCTCGCCGGGCGCGAGGGTCCGAACGTCGGCCGCGGACTGCGGGAAGCAATCGATGTTGGACCACAGCCGCACGGCACCGTCGATCGTGTAGACGAGCACCTGCTGGAGGCTGCTGCCCAGATCACGTTCGCACGGTGTGGTGCCGATGTTGGTGACGACCGTCGTGAAGCTCGGCTCCTCACCCGCCAGGTACGTCGGCTTGTCGGCGGCCACCTTGATGGCCAGCGACTGGTCCGGGCACTGTCCCGCAGCGACCGGCTGACCGCTCGGAGCAGCGCTGCTCGAGGCACCGCTGCTCGACGCCCCGGACGAACCGGACGTGCCCGAGGAGGCCTCCCCGCCGGCGGCAGCGGCGCCACCGCCGCCGCCACCGGAACCGCCTGATCCGCCACTGGACGTGGACGAACCCGAGGCTGTCGGGGAAATCGACACAGGAGTGGTCAACGAGGAACTCGCTGCCGCCGGATCCGTCTCGGAGTCACTGCCACCACGAAGTGAGTTGATCAACCACACCACGAGCAGCAACACGACGATGGCGCCGCCGATCGCCAGCGCCCTGCGGCGCCAGTAAATCTCGGGGGGCAACGGTCCATTCGGTTCCAGCACGACGTCAACGGTAGTTCGGCGTCGCGCGGCAACGGCTCAGCGGGTGCGGCGTGTCGCGGTCAGTCCGTGAGCTCACCGATGTCACCGACGGCGCCCTGCAGGTGGGTGCGACCGTCGGACAGCTTGTACGTGACACCCGCGATGGCGCACGCGCCGCTCTCCACCTTCTCCGCGATGATGCGCGACCGCTGCATGAGCAGGGCCCCGGTCTCCACCACGTGGCGGCCCTCGAGTTCGTCGACGGTGCTGAGTCCCTCTCGGCGTCCCATGAGGATCGACGGCGCGACCCGTTCCACGATGCTGCGGATGAATCCGGGCGGCACGTTGCCGTCGTCGAGGGCGTCGAGCGTCGCCTTGACGGCACCGCAGCTGTCGTGACCGAGCACGACGATGAGCGGCACGTTCAGCACGCCGACGGCGTACTCGATGGACCCGAGCACGGCGTCGTCGATCACGTGACCGGCGGTGCGGACGACGAACATG
>NZ_JASHKX010000076.1:0-3193 GCF_030058635.1 Rhodococcus sp. IEGM 1305 | reverse complement strand
TGTTGGGGGAGTTGCCGGTGACGGCGAGTGGGAAGTTGGATCGTGCCGCACTCCCAGCTCCCGTCGTTGCGCGTGGGCCACACCGCGCGCCCCGGACAGCGGCGGAGCACACGCTGGCGTCGGTGTTCGCCGAGGTGCTGGGGCTCGACCAGGTCGGGTTGGACGAGTCGTTCTTCGCGCTGGGCGGCGACAGCATCCTGTCGATCCGGCTCGTATCCCGCGCCAAGGCACGCGGATTGGTGTTCACGCCGCAGCAGGTGTTCGAGCACCGGACCGTGGCAGCGCTCGCGGCGGAATCGGAGATCGCGGACGGTGAGACCACAGTTGCCCTCGCCGAACTCGCGGGCGGCGGAATCGGCACGTTCCCGCCGACGCCGGTGATCCGGTACCTGATCGAGCGCGGCGGGCACTTCGAGCGGTTCAGCCAGAGTGTGCTGCTCGACCTCCCGGAGGGCATCGACCCGGACCGGCTCCTCGCGACGATCACGGCGGTGCTCGCACGACACGACATGCTGCGGTCGCGGCTCTACCAGGACGCGAACGGGCAGTGGCAGATGGAGACTCGTGCCGCGACCGAGATCGACACCGACACACTGGTCCGGCGTATCGCCTGCGACCCGGCGACCGATCCCGGCATGCTGGCAGAGCTGATCGCGACCGAACACCAAGCGGCCGTGGAGAGATTGCGCCCGTCCGACGGAGTGGTCGTCCAGTTCGTGTGGCTCGACCCGGAGCCCGCCGCCGCGGCCCCGGCCCGGACGGGACGGATGATCGTGGTCGCGCACCACCTCGCGGTCGACGGGGTGTCGTGGCGGATTCTGCTGCCCGACTTCGCCGCCGCCTGGTACCAGGTCAGCACCGGGAGCGTGCCGTCCCTCCCGGAACCGGCGACGTCGATGCGCCGGTGGGCGCACGCGCTGGCCGACGAAGCTGTCCGGAGCGAGCGAGCCGCCGAACTGGTGTGGTGGCAGAACGTCGTCGACGGACCCGACCCGCCGATCACCGAACGCCCCCTCGACCCCGGCCGGGACCTCGCGACCGCGCTGCAAGACGTGAGTGTCGAGACCTCCCCCGACGACACGTCCGTTCTGCTCACCCGCCTGCCGGAGCTGTATCACGGGGGTGTCCTCGACGTCCTGCTGACGGCGCTGGTGGTGGCGTCGTCGAGGTGGCGAGCCGAGCGGGGGATCCCGGGAACGTCGATGCTGATCCGGCTGGAAGGGCACGGCCGGGAGCAGCAGGTGGTGCCGGGCGCCGACCTGTCCCGCACCGTCGGCTGGTTCACGACGGTCTTCCCTGTCCGCGTCGATCTCCAGGGCATCGACCTCGACGACGCGCTGGCCGGCGGCCACGACATGGGCAGCGCCGTGAAACGCGTGAAAGAACACCTCCGGGCAGTGCCCGACATGGGGATCGGTTACGGACTGCTCCGCTACCTGAACCCGGGCACGGTCGGCAGTCTGCCGAGAGCAGAACCCGGGCAGATCAGCTTCAACTATCTCGGCCAGGTTCCGGATTCGGCCGATCACGACACCGCGGTCGGCTGGAGTCCCGCCGACGGGTTCGGCGACCTGCGGTACGTCCCGGACCCCGACATGCCGGCGTCTGCCGCCGTCGAGATCAACGCGATCGTGATCGGCGGACGACTCCGGGTCGGGTTCGGTTTCCCGGACACCCTGCTCGCGCACGCCGAGGTGGACCGGCTGGCGAAGCGGTGGCGGGAAGCGTTGTCCGCGTTGGTGTCCCACGCTCGGGATGGGGACGCAGGCGGACTCACACCGTCGGACGTTCCCCTCGTCGACGTGACCCAGAGCGACCTCGACACGTGGGAGGAGTGCTTCGGCGCGCTCACCGACGTGTGGCCGCCCGCACCCCTGCAGGCCGGGTTGCTGTTCCACGCCCTGCTCGCGAAACCGTCGATCGACGCGTACACGGTGCAGGTGGAACTGCACCTGCAGGGGGCCGTCGACCCGGCCCGGATGCGCCGCGCCGCACAGGCATTGCTGGATCGGCACGCGAATCTGCGGGTGGCGTTCGTCCCCGCCCGAGACGGAACCTTCGTCCAGGTGGTTCCCGCGGCCGTCGACCTGCCGTTCCGCGAAATCGACCTCACGGACCTGCCCGAGGCCGCGCGCACCGCCGAACTGGACCGGGTGCTCACCGCCGATCGGGCCGTACCGTTCGACACGTCCCGGGCCCCACTGGTGCGGTTCCTGCTCGTGACCACCGGCAGCCACGAATCGCGGCTCGTGTGGACCAATCACCACACCCTCCTCGACGGATGGTCGATGCCGCTGGCGATCCGCGAACTGCTCGCGCTCTATGTGGCCGGAGACGATGGGTCTGCGTTGCCGCGACCCCGGCCCTACCGAGACTTCCTGTCGTGGCTGCACCGCCGGGACCCCGCGGAATCACGAGCGGCGTGGGCGACCGCGCTCGCCGGCGTCGACGGTCCGACACTGCTGCTGCCGGACGCACGGGGGCGGCCGTTGTCGGCTCCTCCCGAGAGCGCCCTGTTCACCGTGTCCGGGGATTTGACCGCCGGCCTCACCACCCTCGCGCGTACCCGCAACACGACACTGAACACGGTGACGCAGGTGGCGTGGGGCATCGTGCTCGGCGCGGCGACGTCCCGCCACGACGTGACGTTCGGAAGCACCGTGTCCGGACGGTCGCCGCACCTGACCGGGGTCGAATCGATGATCGGATTGTTCGTCAACACCGTGCCCACACGCATCACACTGAACCCCCGGGAAACGCTGGGCCGACTGCTCGACCGGACACAGGCGGAACAGGCGGCCCTCCTCGACCACCACCACCTCGGTCTCGCCGACATCCAGCGAGCAGCCGGCCCCGACATCGGGTTCGACACGGCAACCGTCTTCGAGTCGTACCCGATCGACCGGGGAGGCCTGACCGAGAACACCGACCTCGCCGGCATCCGGGTGGTCGACGTGCGCGGCGTCGACGCCACACATTATCCGCTGAGCGTCGCCTTCTCGGTGGACACGCAGCTGCGCATGACGTTTCACTACCGACCCGACCTGGTCGACAGGGCCACCGTCGACGCGATAGCAGGCCGGGTCACCCGGGTGCTCGAGGCGATGGCCTCCGATCCGGACGTCACGGTGGCTCGGGTGGATGTGTTGGGTTCGGGTGAGCGGGGTGTGTTGGTGCCGGTGCGGGGTGGGGT
>NZ_JASHKX010000039.1:0-55059 GCF_030058635.1 Rhodococcus sp. IEGM 1305 | reverse complement strand
GGTTGGTGGGTGGGTGTGCGGCGTATGTGATGTATACGTCGGGGTCGACGGGGCGTCCGAAGGGGGTGGTGGTGACGCATGGGGGGTTGGCGAATTTGGTTGAGGAGGTGCGGGTTCGGTTTGGTTTGTGGTCGGGGTGTCGGGTGTCGCATGTGGCGTCGCCGAGTTTTGATGCGTCGGTGTACGAGTGGTTGATGGCGTTTTCGGTGGGGGCGCGGTTGGTGGTGGCGCCGCCGGGGGTGTTCGGGGGTGCGGCGTTGGGGGAGTGGTTGGCGGTCAATGGGGTGACGCATTGTTTTGTGACGCCGTCGGTGTTGGCGACGGTGGAGGAGGGGGCGTTGGGGTCGGTGCGGGTGTTGGTGGTGGCGGGGGAGGTGTTGGGGCCGGAGTTGGTGGCGCGGTGGGCGCCGGGGCGGGAGTTGTTCGATGCGTATGGGCCGACGGAGGTGACGGTTCAGGCGACGGTGAGTGATGCGTTGGTGGCGGGGGGTGTGGTGACGGTGGGTGGTCCGGCGGTGGGGGTGGAGGTGGTGGTGCTGGATGGGTGGTTGCGGCCGGTGCCGGTGGGTGTGGTGGGGGAGTTGTATGTGGGGGGTGCGGGGTTGGCGCGGGGGTATTTGGGGCGGGCGGGGTTGACGGCGGGGTCGTTTGTGGCGGATCCGTTCGGGGGTGTGGGTTCGCGGTTGTATCGGACGGGGGATTTGGTGCGGTGGGATGGGTTGGGGTCGTTGGTGTTTGTGGGGCGGGCTGATTTTCAGGTGAAGGTGCGGGGGCAGCGGGTGGAGTTGGGGGAGGTGGAGTCGGTGTTGGGGCGGTGTCCGGGGGTGGCGGCTGCGGTGGTGGTGGTGGGTGAGGGTGGTCGGTTGGTGGGGTATGTGGTGCCGGAGGTGGGGGTGCGGGTGGATCCGGGTGTGGTGGTGGAGTTTGCGGGGTCGGTGTTGCCGGGGGGTGTGGTGCCGTCGGTGGTGGTGGTGTTGGGGGAGTTGCCGGTGACGGCGAGTGGGAAGTTGGATCGTGCCGCACTCCCCGCACCGGACGCTCCGGTGCGCCGATTCCGTTCTCCGGCAACCCCGTTCGAGGCCGTCGTCGCCGAAGTGTACGGCGACGTCCTCGGTGTCGACCGCGTCGGTGCCGACGACGACTTCTTCCGGTTGGGCGGAGATTCGCTGTCGGCCACCCGGGTCGTCGCACGGGTCGATGCCGCTCTCGGCGTCGACGTCGGCGTGCACGCCCTGTTCGAGGCGCCCACCGTGGCCGGGTTCGCGGAGCGCGCGGCGAAAGCCGGAGTGCTGACGCACCGGCCGGAGTTGCGGGCAGCGCCGCGCCCCGAGCGTATTCCCCTGTCCCTGGCCCAGACCCGCATGTGGTTCCTCAACCAGTTCGACACCTCTTCGCCCGCCTACAACATCGCCATGGCGTTCCGGCTCACCGGCGCACTCGACCTCGACGCACTGCGGGCCGCGATGACCGATGTGGTGGAGCGCCACGAATCGCTCCGAACCCGATTCCCGATGGCCGGCGACGAACCGGTGCAGGTGATCCTCTCCGCTGCGGATTCGATGCCGGACCTGCCTGTCACGACCGTGTCGAGCGACGAGGAGTTGCGGGAACGGCTGGCGGCGGCTGTCTCGGAAGGGTTCGACGTCACCGGGCAGATCCCCTTGCGGGCAGCCGTATTCGAGACCTCCCACACCGACCGGGTGCTGTTGGTCGTGGTCCACCACATCGTCGCGGACGGCGTGTCGATGGTCCCGCTCGCACGCGACATGATGGTGGCCTACACCGCGCGGGCGGCCGGGCACGCCCCGGAGTGGCACCCGCCGACAGTCCAGTATGCCGATTTCACGCTCTGGCAGCGTCAACTCCTCGGATCGGAAGACGATCCGCAGTCGATGGTGTCGCAGCAACTGGACTACTGGCGCACCACGCTCGCCGGTCTCCCCGCCGCCCTGGACCTGCCCTCCGACCGCCCGCGGTCGATGGAACGCACACCCGACGGGAGCAGGGTCGGATTCGAGATCGAGGCCGGCCTGCACCGCCGGCTGCTGGCGACGGCGTCGGCGCACCAGTCGACCGTGTTCATGGTCGCGCACGCCGCCCTGGCCGCCTTCCTCGCGAGGATGTCCGGTACCGAGGACATCGCCGTCGGCACCCCGGTGGCCGGGCGCGGCGAGGCCGCACTCGACGACGTCGTCGGGATGTTCGTCAACACCGTGGTGCTGCGGACCGTCGTCTCCGACGCGAGCCGGTTCTCCGAACTGCTCGAACAGGTGCGCGACGTCGATCTCGGTGCGTACGCCCACGCCGAGGTGCCGTTCGAGAAGGTCGTCGAAGCGCTCGATCCGCCCCGCTCGACGGCACATTCACCGCTGTTCCAGGTGCTGCTCGAGTTCCAGAACGTCGAGCGCCCCGACCTTTCGCTGCCCGGCGTCGAGGTCGAGGGCATCGACCTCGGTGCCACGATCGCCAGGTTCGACCTGCAACTGACTTTGTCCGAGGAGTACACGGACGACGGAACGCCGGCAGGCATCACCGCCGGTTTCACCTACGCCACCGACCTTTTCGACGCCGAAACCGTCGCCGGCCTGGCCGACCGGTTCGTCCGGATGCTCGATGCGGCCGTGTCCGATTCGTCGATCAGGGTCGGCGACCTCGAGATCCTCGACGCCCTCGAACGGGACGAACTCGTGCCCATGCGAGGCTTCCCCGCGGTCGCGGAACGCACCCTCCCGGACGTCCTCACCGCGGGCGCCGCGCTCGCCCCGGGGGCCACCGCGGTGTCGTGCGACGGCGTCACCGTGTCGTACCGGGAACTCGACGAGCGGTCGAACCGGCTGGCCAGGGCGCTGATCCGTCGCGGTGCCGGCCCGGACTCCTTCGTCGCGATCGGCGTGCCGCGATCGATCGAATGGGTGCTGTCGGTGTGGGCGGTCGCGAAATCGGGGGCGGCCTACGTGCCGGTCGATCCCGCCCTGCCGCCCGCGCGCACCGGCGGCATGCTCGAGGATTCGGGTGCGGTGCTCGGGTTGACGGTGACGGAGCACCGTGACCGGTTGCCCGGGGTGGTGCCGTGGCTGCTGCTCGACGATCCCGACGTGGCGAACGGGTACTCGAGCGACCCGGTGACCGACGCCGACCGTCTGCGTCCGCTGAGAGTCGAGCACGCCGCGTTCCTGCTCTACACATCGGGATCGACGGGAACACCGAAGGGCGTCGTGATCACGCACGGCGGTCTCGCGAATCTCGCTGTGGAGGAACGGGAACGGTTCGCGTCGATGCACGGTGCCCGGGTGTCGCACCTGGCGTCGCCGAATTTCGACGCGTCCGTGTTCGAACTGCTGATGGCGTTCGCCGTCGGCGCGACTCTGGTGATCGTGCCGCCGAGAATCTTCGGGGGAAGGGAACTGGCCGAACTGCTCGAGGCCGAGCACGTCACGCACGCCTTCTTCACACCCACGATCCTGGACACCCTCCGCCCCGAGGACCTCCCCTCCCTGCGGATACTCGCGATGGGGGGCGAACGGTTCCCCCCCGAGTTGGCGGACCGCTGGACCCCGGGGCGCTTCGTCTTCAACGGGTACGGCCCGGCCGAGGCCACGGTCCAGACGACGATCAGCGAGGTGCTGTCCCCCGACGAACCGGTGAACGTCGGAGGCCCCGGGCGGGGCGTCGAGGTGATCGTGGTGAACACGTGGTTGCAGCCCGTTCCGGTGGGCGTGATCGGGGAACTGTGCGTCGCGGGGCCGGGGCTCGCGCGCGGCTACCACCGGCGGTCGGCGCTGACGGCCGCGTCCTTCGTGGCGAACCCGTTCGGCGAACCCGGCTCCCGCATGTACCGGACCGGCGACCTCGTGCGGTGGAGCGAGGTCGGCAGGCTGGAGTATGTGGGACGCAACGACTTCCAGGTGAAGATCCGGGGC
This sequence comes from Rhodococcus sp. IEGM 1305, assembly GCF_030058635.1. Taxonomy (NCBI): domain Bacteria; kingdom Bacillati; phylum Actinomycetota; class Actinomycetes; order Mycobacteriales; family Nocardiaceae; genus Rhodococcus; species Rhodococcus sp. IEGM 1305. Next base: position 51,139 of record NZ_JASHKX010000039.1, on the reverse strand, counting down.
CAGCGGGTGGAACTCGGCGAGATCGAATCGGTGCTGGCCCGCTGCGACGGCGTCGGCCGCGCGGCGGTCACCGTGCACAGCGGCACCGGCGACCGGCTGGTGGGATACGTGACCGCCGAAGCCGGTGCGAGCATCGACACCGCCGAGGTGCTCCGATACGCCGGATCCCATCTCGCCCCGTACATGGTGCCCACCCAGCTGGTGGTGCTCGACCGGCTGCCCGTCGGCCGCACCGGCAAGCTGGACCGGCGAGCGCTACCCGCACCGGTGCTCGCGCCCAGAGAGTTCCGGGCACCCGCCACCCCGGTCGAGGAGGCGGTGGCGGAGGTCTTCGCCGACGTCCTCGGCATCGACCGCGTCGGGGCCGACGACGACTTCTTCGAACTGGGCGGGAACTCGCTCGTCGCGACCCGGGTGGCGTCCGCGCTCCGCGACCGGCTCGGCACCGACGTCGTCCTGCAGTGGATTTTCCGCAACCCCACGCCGGAGGGCCTGGCCCGCCGCATCGTCGACCCGTCGGCGCTCGGAAGCATGCCGGCGGACGACGTGCTGAACGTCGTCGTTCCGTTCCGGTCTTCCGGTGCGCAACCCGCGCTGTTCTGCGTGCACCCGGCGGGCGGACTCGCGCTGGGATACGCCGGACTGATGAAGTACGTCTCACCCGACCGTCCGGTGTACGGGCTGCAGCTGCCGATCCTCAGCGGCGGAACGACGTTCGAGTCGATGGAGCAGCTCGCCCACCGGTACGTGGTCGAGATGCGCGCAGTGCAGCCCGAGGGGCCCTACCACCTGCTGGGCTGGTCCCTCGGCGGTGTCATCGCCCAGGCCGTCGCCGTCGAACTCCGCGAGTCCGGCGCCGAGGTCGGCACGCTCGCGATGATGGACAGCTACGTCGCGGAGGGCGAAAACTTCGGTGACCTCGAGGTGAACGCCGAGGAGTGGCTGCACGGGCTGGGTGTCGAGTTCGAGGGTGCGGGCGAGGGCGGCACGTCGTACCGCGAGCAGCTGGTCGAGGTGCTCGGACGATCCTTCGGCCGCGACCCCGCGTTCGCGTCGACCCTCCTCGGTCGCATCAGCACCGGCCTGGAGAACTCGAAGCAGATCTCCACCGGATACCGGCCGCGGGTGTTCGACGGCGACCTGGTGTTCTTCAGCGCCGCGCAGTCCGCCGACGGGGAGGAAGGCGAACGGCCGTCGCCGAGCGTCTGGCAGCCCGCGATCACCGGCGTGATCGTCGAGCACAAGGTGGAATGCGACCACCTGCGGATGACCACGCCGGAAGCCCTCGCGGTCATCGGGCCGATCCTGGAACACTCCCTGGGGTCACGCCCCGATCGCACTGCCGATGACGGGCCAGGACTCCCGTAACTCGGTCTCGAACAGCCCCCACGAATGCGTGCCCTGCGAGACGTAGGCGAACGTGGCGGGAATCCCCAGCGAGTGCAGCCGCGACTGGAACGCGGCCGCACACACGTTGGTCACCATCTCGACGACGCTGCCGCCGATCGTCTGGGGCACCACCAGCACGGGGTCGTGGTTGTCGATGCTGCCGGGAAGCCCGTTGCCGCTCGAGACGAACAATTCTGTGCCGCGCAGTCGTTCGGCATTCAGCATCGGGTCGTGTACCCGCCATCGCGGATCCATGGCGGAGCCCCACATGTTGGCCGCATTGCCGCCGCCCCGCAGTTCCACCATCGACCGCACCATCGCCTGACCCAGCAGTCCGCTCGTCGCGGCACACCCGCTGTACGAGCCGACGGCCCGATAGAAACCCGGAGCCTGAATGGCGAGGTCGAGTACCGCGCCGCCCGCCATCGACACCCCGCCGATGGCGTTCGCCCCGGTGGTCTCGAATCGGCTGTCGATGGCTGCGGGGAGTTCACTCGTCAGGTACGTCTGCCACTTGTTCCGGCCGAGGACCGGGTCGTCGGCATCCCAGTCGGTGTACATGCTGTACTGGCCGCCGATCGGCATTACCACGTTGACGTGCTTGTCGGCGAAGAAGTCCCGCACACCGGTGTTGTTGAACCAGGAGATCCCGTCCGACCCGCCACCGATACCGGTGAGCAGGTAGAAGGTCGGCGCCGGACCGCCCGATGCGGGAGAGATGACGTCGTTGGCCACCCACCGGCCCATCGACTCCGAATACACGTCCACCCTGGTGATGCGGGGCTCCGCCGAAACCGACGGCGGGCCGAGCGCCGCCCACCCGGAAACGACCAGCAACATCACCGCCAGCACACGCAGAGAGAACGCGGATCGCAGAGCTTCGAACGGTCGCATGGACGCCCCCTGGCTGTGGCCTGCCCTTCCAATCTAGAACTGCGGGGGACCTGCTTGGTGCGGTTCCCGTGAACCGGTGTAAAGATGATTCGGTGACCGACAACGACCGGCCCGACGAACGTTTCACCCTCGCAAGCGAGCGGACATTCCTCGCCTGGATGCGGAGTTCGCTCGCACTCCTGGCCGGTGGCATCGCGATGATCCACCTGGTCCCCGAATTCAGCACCGGGTGGGTGCGGACGACCCTCGGCCTGATCCTGATCGGCCTCGCCGCGGCAGCCGCCCTCGTCGGCATGCGGCGGTGGTCGCAGGTCGAGAAGGCCCTGCGCGACGGCGCACCGATGCCGCCGCCTCACGAGTTGTGGCTGTTCGCGGTGACACTGACGGTGGTGGCACTGGGAGCGGCGCTCGCCAGCCTGGTGGCCGCGCTCTAACCTGCAGAAGAGGTTTGCATCTCGCGAACCGGACGTGAAGACGAAGGAGTACACGGTGGCCCACGAACTCAAGCTCGGTTACAAGGCGTCCGCGGAGCAGTTCGGTCCGCGGGAGTTGGTGGAGCTGGGTGTTCTGGCGGAGGCACACGGTATGGATTCGGCGACCGTGTCGGATCATTTCCAGCCGTGGCGGCACGAGGGCGGTCATGCGCCGTTCTCGTTGGCGTGGATGACGGCGGTGGGGGAGCGCACGGAGCGGTTGCAGTTGGGGACGTCGGTGATGACGCCGACGTTCCGGTACAACCCGGCGGTGGTAGCGCAGGCGTTCGCGACGATGGGGTGTCTGTACCCGGGGCGGATCATGCTCGGCGTGGGTACCGGTGAGGCGCTCAACGAGATCGCGACAGGCTTTGCGGGGGAGTGGCCGGAGTTCAAGGAGCGGTTCGCGCGGCTGCGGGAGGCGGTCCGGTTGATGCGTGAGCTGTGGCTCGGCGACCGGGTCGACTTCGAGGGTGAGTACTACACCACGAAGGGGGCGTCGATCTACGACGTGCCCGAGGGTGGGATTCCGGTGTACATCGCGGCCGGTGGTCCGGTGGTGGCCCGATACGCCGGTCGGAGCGGCGACGGGTTCATCTGCACGTCCGGTAAGGGCATGGAGTTGTACACGGAAAAGTTGATGCCAGCGGTCGCGGAGGGGGCGGCGAAGGCCGGCCGTGATGTGGCGGAGATCGACAAGATGATCGAGATCAAGATTTCGTACGACACGGATCCGGAGTTGGCGCTGGAGAACACGCGGTTCTGGGCGCCGTTGTCGTTGACGCCGGAGCAGAAGCATTCGATCGATGATCCGATCGAGATGGAGAAGGCGGCGGATGCGTTGCCGATCGAGCAGGTGGCGAAGCGGTGGATCGTGGCGTCGGATCCGGATGAGGCGGTGGCGCAGATCCGCCCGTATCTCGATGCCGGGTTGAACCACCTGGTCTTCCACGCTCCGGGCCACGACCAGAAGCGGTTCCTGGAACTCTTCGAGCGGGATCTGGCGCCGCGGTTGCGGGGGTAGGCGGCTTCGCCGCCCGTGCGCCTTTTTGGTAGTGGGTGCTACCAGAAAGGCGCACGGGTGCGGAGCGCCTCAGAGCATGTTCACACGCTTGTAGAGGTGCCGGGAAGGACCGCCCAGCAGGTCGGCGTCGTCCAGGAACCGCATGAGCGGCTGCGAACTCTCGCGAATCTTCTCGGCCCGGAATCGGTTGTTCTTCGCCTCGCGGAGCGCGCGTTCGGTGTCAAGTCCGGCTGCCGCGTAGACGGCGGGATTGATCATGCTGGAGACGATCAGATTGGACGCGATCGCGATGCAGGCGCGGCTCGCAGCACGGTGCGCCTTGCTCATGCCCTGGGCCCGTCGCAGGGTCTCCTCCCGGGCGAAGCGCATGTGCCGGGCTTCTTCGACCACGTGAATCTTGCTGGTGACGCGGACGATCGGCTGGACGCGTGTGTCCTTCATCCAGTCGCGCTGCATGACGTCGAGGATCTCCTCGGCGACGAGAATGCCGGCGTACGCGACCTCCCCCGAGGCGAGCGCCTTGAACCCGCGACCCAGCGTGACCACCGACTTGCGTGGAACGTAGGAGGGGCAACCGAACTTCTCGGCGGTGCGAGCGAACATCACCGAGTGCCTGCACTCGTCGGCTACCTCGGTCAGCGCGAACTGGAAGTGGGCCTGCGACGCGTCCTTGGCGTACATGTCCCGGATGACCATCTGCTGGAGGATCATCTCGAACCAGATTCCGGTGCCCATGATCGAGGACACCTCATGCTTCGTCAGCGTGATCTGCTGCTCGAACGTCATCTCGTCCCACATCGGCGTGCCGTACAGCGAGGACCACTCGGGGGTGAGGCCGTACAGGTCGTCGGGGACGGGCGCGTCCCAGTCCACCTCGACCGTCGGGTCGTACGACATGCGGGCGGAGGACTGGAGGAGCCGGGCGCCGGTGTCCTGGCGATCCGTGATCTTCGGATTGCGGATATCGAGCGTCGAGCGTGCCATGAAATTCCTCCATGTCAGTGTGACCGGCAGTTACACCTAATCATGTCGAAGAAGTCTCTTGACGTCAATGCCTCTGGTGTACAAACAGTGGACAAAAGTCGGGTCGTTCTGCGTACGTCAAGGCCTCGGTGATGATCCCCACAACTCCGACGCAAGGCTTGCTCAAAATTTGCCGATCGTCTGTAGTGAGTTCTCGGCAGCGGGCCCGGATGATCCCTTGCCCCGGCATCACCCTGCAGAAAGCGGAATGAACCCATGTCTGATCAGAAGAGTGCCGCCCAGCCCCACAGCCCCGACGTCGTCGTCGGCGCTCGCGTCCGGGTCCGCCGCGACTCCGATGCTCCCGCGCCCGGTGTCGTGATCGAGGATTTCGCGGACCTGTCCCAGTCGGAGGGACTGCTCGGACGTGATTGGGCGCCCGTGCACCGCTGGGCCGTCGCTCTCGACGACGGACGCCTCGTATTCGCCGACGACGGCGAACTCGACCTCGAAGCACCGCAGGCGGCGCGCGGCTGATTCAGCCGAGTCCGTCGGCGACATCCTGAAGTTGCTCGACGGTGCCTGCGGCGATGGTCCGCACATGTTCGGTAACGATGGAGATCGGCCAGTCCCACCACGCGATCCGCACCAGCGCGGCGATCTCGGTTTTCGAATAGCGGTCCTTGATGTGGACGGCCGGATTCCCGCCCACGACCGCATAGTCCGGCACGTCCCGCGTCACTACCGAACCGGTCGACACGATCGCACCGTGCCCGATGCGGACGCCGGGCATGATCGTCGCGTTGCCTCCGATCCACACGTCGTTGCCGACGACGGTGTCGCCGCGCGACGGTAGGTCGGCGAGTAGATCGGAATGCTCGGCCCACGACCCTCCGATGATCGGAAACGGGAAGGTCGAGACTCCGCTCATTCGATGATTCGCGCCGTTCATGATGAACGTCGTCCCGGTCGCGAATGCGCAGAACTTGCCGATGATCAGCCGGTCCGGCCCGTAATGGTGCAGGACATTGCGCGTTTCGAACTCGTCCGCGAACTCGGGGTCGTCGTAGTAGCTGTACTCCCCGACCACGATCAGCGGGTTCTCGATCAGAGGTTTGAGCAGGACCACCCGAGGCTGACCCGAAACAGGGTGCAGGGTCATCGGATCCGGTGCGGCATTCGTGGGCAACTACTTCTCCATTCCTCGGCGCAGGCGTGCGCGATCTCTTGTATAGCGCCGTACGGTCCTGTGCTGCACGCACTTTTATCGGCGTGCGGCTATTGCCATTGTTCACGAACTGTTGCTAGAGTCGAACATGCATTCGAACGACCTTGGGGGAGGATTGGTTGTGGGGGAATCGATGGCGCCGGATCTGGATGAGGTGCGTGCGTTCGCGGCGCGGTTGCCGGTGGTGTCTGCTGACGGGGATGCGGGGTTGGGGATCGAGTGGCTCGATGCGCTCGAGGTGTTGAAGTCGGTCGGGTGTGCGGTGCAGGCGGTGATCACCGATGGCGTCGCCACGTGTATCCGTGCGGATCGCAGGGCTCGGGGGTTGCCGCGGGTGGAGTGGGACCGCGGCATTGCCTCGCAGATTGCGTTGGCGCGCAAGGAGTCCCCGAACCGTGGTGGTCGGCATCTGGGTTTCGCGCAGGCGTTGGTGCACGAGATGCCGCACACCCTGGCGATGTTGCGGACCGGCCGGCGAGCGACGTTGTTGGTGCGCGAAACGGCCTGCCTGTCGGCTGCGGATCGGGCGATCGTGGACCGCCGGTTGTGTTCGGACCCGGCCACTCTCGACGGGGTCGGCGACCGCGGTCTGATCGCACGCGCGAAAGCGTTGGCCGTCGAACTCGATGCCGCAGCGGTCGTGGCCCGGCACCGCAAGGCGGTGTCGGAGCGTCGGGTCACGACACGGCTGGCGCCGGACTCGATGGCCTACCTGAGTGTGTTGATGCCGGTGGAGCAAGCGGTGTGTGTGCAGGCCACGCTGGGTCGGGATGCCGACAGTCTGATCGCCACCGGCAACAGCGGCGGCCGCACCCGCGGGAATTGCCCGGCAGTTGGTGGCCGCCGCCGTCGACAGTGACACCGAGACGACGCTTCAGCGGGTGTACGCGTGCCCACAGTCGGGGGCGTTGACGGCGATGGAGTCGCAGTCGCGCACGTTCCCGAAGAGCCTGCGAAAGCTGATCGACCTCCGGGACCGCACCTGCCGCACGCCGTGGTGCGATGCGCCGATCCGGCACCACGACCACATCCGCTCACACCGAGAATCCGGTGCCACGACGGCGGACAACGGGTCCGGCCTTTGCGAGGCATGCAACCACGCGAATGAAGGCGACGGATGGTCCGCCCGCCCCGTACGCAACCCCGGCCGCACCCACCTCATCGACCTCGGCACCCCGACCGGGCACCATTACCGGTCGGCGGCCCCACCGCTCCCGGCCCCGGCACGGCGCTCGGCTCACGACGCGGTGAGAGCGAACACCCGCATCGTGCGGTTCGTTCGGTGCTCGTAGACGCCGTAGACGCGCACCATCTCGTCGAATTCGCGGTAGATCCGTGTCCGCTCCGGTTCGGCGAGGAGGGTCGCGGTGACGGGGATGTCCTTCCCTCCGATTGTGACCTTCGCGTCCGGCTGGGCGAGGAGGTTCCCCGACCACGCCGGGTGGTGATCCTGCCCGAAGTTGCTGCCCACGACGAAGATCTGCTGTCCCTCGCGGTAGTACAGGAGCGGGCTCGTCCGCGGTGCGCCCGACTTACGACCCGTCGTCGTCAGCAGGACCACCGGTGCGGCGATCGGACCGAGGATCGTGAAGCGTCCTCTGCTCTTCTGGAGGAGCCGGCGGTCGACTCCGGCGAGATTCCGGATCACCCACGATCCGGGTCGGGTGGCGGCAAATTTCGCGGCGGGTTCGCGGAGGAAGCTGTTCTCGCTGCCCCACCGGACGTCGGGGAAGGGTGATTCGGCCATAGGTCATCTGACCGCCGGGCGGGTGCGGTGTCAATCGCCGGGCGGCGGCGGCCGGATACGCTATGGCCATGGCTGCGCCAGCGACACCCTCACCCGTGAATCCGCCCGCACGTCCCCAGCCGTCGAGCGTCTACATCGCCTCACCGGAGGGGGACACCGGCAAGTCCACCATCGCGCTGGGTGTCCTGCAGATGCTGTGTGCGTCCGCGGCGAGGGTGGGCGTCTTCCGTCCCATCGCCCGATCGACGCAGGAACCCGATTACATCCTCGAGCTGCTCCTCGAACACACGACGGCCGACGTCGGCTACGAGGAGTCCCTGGGGGTCACGTACGAGCAGGTCCACGCCGATCCCGACGGAGCGCTCAGCGAGATCGTCTCCCGGTATCACCAGGTGGCGGCGCAGTGTGACGCCGTCGTGGTGATCGGCAGCGATTACACCGACGTAGCGAGCCCGAGCGAACTCGGCTACAACGCGAGGATCGCCGCCAACCTGGGCGCACCCGTGCTGCTCGCCGTGAAGGGAGCCCGGCGCACCCCCGAGGAGGTCGCGCAACTCGCCCATCTCGCGATCGGTGAACTGACTTCTCACCACGCCCATCCGCTCGCTGTGGTCGCGAACCGCTGCGACCCGGATCAGCTCGATGCGGTCACCGCCGCGTTGGCGTCCACCGGTGTGCCCGCGTGGAGCCTGCCCGAGATCCCGCTGCTGGTCGCACCGACCATGGCCGAACTCCTCGAGTCGATCGACGGCAGCCTGTTCAGCGGCGACCCCGAGCTTCTCCACCGCGAGGCGCTGCGGGTGATGGTGGGCGGAATGACGGCGGAGCACATTCTCGAACGGTTGACCGAGGGCACGGTGGTGATCGCCCCGGCCGACCGTTCCGACGTGCTACTGGCGATGGTGAATGCGCATGAGGCCGAAGGTTTCCCGTCGCTGGCGGGCATCATCATGAACGGTGGCCTGATGCCGCACCCGGCGATCGCGAAGCTGATGGCCGGCCTGAAGCCGCGGTTGCCGATCCTCACCACCGGACTGGGCACGTTCGACACGGCCAGTGCGGCCGCGCAGACCCGTGGCCGGGTGGCGGTCGGTTCGCAGCGCAAGATCGACACCGCCCTGAGCGTCATGGAACTGCGGGTGGACGCACCCACCCTGCTGGAGCGGTTGAAGTTGCCGATCCCCTCGGTGGTGACTCCGCAGATGTTCGAATACCAGCTGATCGACCGTGCCCGCCGCGACCGCAAGCACATCGTGCTCCCGGAAGGCGACGACGACCGCATCCTCCGCGCGGCTGGGAGACTGTTGCAGCGGCAGGTGGCGGCTCTGACCATTCTCGGCGACGAGGTGCAGGTGCGGCGCCGCGCGGCGGAACTCGGCGTCGACCTCGGTGACGCACAGGTTCTCGACCCCCGGACGTCCGACCATGCGGGGCCGTTCGCCGAGGAGTACGCGCGGCTCCGCGCCCACAAGGGCATGACCGTGGAGCGGGCCCGCGAGGTGATGGGCGACATCTCGTACTTCGGAACCATGATGGTGCACTTGGGAATCGCGGACGGCATGGTTTCCGGTGCCGCGCACACCACGGCGCACACCATCCGGCCGTCGTTCGAGATCATCAAGACGCAACCGGGGGTGTCCACGGTGTCGAGTGTCTTCCTGATGTGCCTGTCCGATCGGGTGCTCGCGTACGGGGACTGCGCGGTGGTGCCCGACCCCACCGCCGAACAGTTGGCCGACATCGCGATCTCCTCGGCGCAGACGGCGGCTCAGTTCGGCATCGATCCGCGCATCGCGATGCTGTCGTATTCGACCGGCGACTCCGGCAGCGGCGCGGACGTCGACAAGGTGCGCTCCGCGACGAAACTCGTCCGCGAGCGTCGCCCGGACCTGCTGGTGGAGGGCCCCATTCAGTACGACGCCGCCATCGAGCAGAGCGTGGCCGACAAGAAGATGCCCGATTCGGCGGTGGCCGGGAAGGCGACGGTCTTCATCTTCCCCGACCTCAACACCGGGAACAACACGTACAAGGCCGTGCAGCGCAGCGCCGGCGCGATCGCCGTCGGACCGGTGTTGCAGGGCCTCGACAAACCCGTCAACGACCTGTCGCGAGGGGCGCTGGTCGAGGACATCGTGAACACCGTGGCCATCACCGCGATCCAGGCGCAGGGAGCAGAGCAGTGACCGAGGGGTCCGTACTGGTAGTCAATTCCGGTTCGTCGTCGATCAAGTTCCAGCTGATCCACCCGGACACCGGTAAGGCCTCGGCGTCCGGGCTCATCGAGAGGATCGGGGAACCCGAGGGGCGCATCGTCTACCACCACCGCACCGGATTGGCGGAGCGCCACGTTCACATCGCCGACCACCGGGTTGGGCTGAAGATGGTGTCGGACATCGTCGCCGAGGTGGGCCGACCGCTGAGGGAGGCCGGGATCGTCGCGGTCGGTCATCGCATAGTCCACGGCGGCGACGTGTTCTTCGAACCCACGATCATCGACGACGCGGTGGTGCAGTCCATTTCGGATCTCTCGAACCTTGCACCGCTGCACAATCCGGCGAATGTGATCGGGATCGAGGTGGCGCGGGAGGAGCTGCCGGACATCCCGCACGTCGCGGTGTTCGACACCGCGTTCTTCCACACCCTGCCCGCGGAGGCGTCGACGTATGCGATCGACCTGCAGGTCGCGAAGGAGCACTCCATCCGGCGGTACGGCTTCCACGGCACGTCGCACCAGTACGTGTCGGCGCGCGCGGCCGAGTTCCTCGGCAGGGACCTGTCCGAGCTGAACCAGATCGTGTTGCACCTGGGGAACGGCGCCTCGGCGTCCGCGATCCGCGGGGGGCGGGCCGTCGACACGAGCATGGGGCTGACCCCGCTCGAGGGGCTCGTCATGGGCACCCGGTCCGGGGACGTCGATCCCGGTGTCATCCTGCACCTGCACCGCAGCGGGATGGGTGTCGATCAGATCGACGACCTCCTGAACCGGCACTCCGGACTCAAGGGCCTGTCGGGGGTCAACGACTTCCGGGCGCTCCTGACGCTCGTCGGTGAGGGTGACGAGGCCGCGGCGTTGGCGTACGACGTGTACGTGCACCGACTCCGCAAGTACATCGGCGCCTACCTGGTGGAACTGGGTGATGTCGACGTCATCACGTTCACCGGGGGAGTCGGTGAGAACAATGTCGACGTCCGCTGCGACAGCCTGGCCGGGCTGGGGCGGCTCGGCATCGTCGTCGACGACGACCGCAATCGGGCGGATTCCCGGGACGCACGCCGTATCTCGGCGGACGAGTCCGACGTGCAGGTGCTGGTCGTGCCCACCAACGAGGAGTTCGCGATCGCCCGTGCCGCGGCGGACCTGATCGGGGCCTGAGCGTTACAGCAGGCTCTTGGGCCGGATGGCGTTGGCCAGATCCACCAGCGTGTACCGGTGAGTGCGCTCGGGGGCGTTGCGGGCCAGCGCCCGCAGGCCGGCCTCGGCGCCCTTGCGGAGGCCCCGTTCGGTGAACGGCACACCGAGGATCTGTTCGCGTTCGGTCGCCGACGTGTGACCGGCACGCATCCAGTCCAGTGCGGTGCCCAGTACGAGCGTGCGCATCTGCAGTGCCCGGCTCTCCTCGGGTGCGAGCGCGGCGACACGGAGTGCAGCCTCCCGGAGGGCTGCTTCGTCGATCTCCTCGATCGGCTTGCCGGACAACAGCATCAACACACTCGTCATCCGGGCCATGGTGAAGTGCCGGGAGGTCGCGGGAACCTGATCGAGGGCGGCGATGGCACCGGGCAGGTCGCCGCGTTGGGTGAGTTGCCGCGCCAGCCCGAATGCCGCACTCACCATGCTGTGGTCGGTCCGCCACACCGTCCGGTAGTACTTCTCGGCGAACGTCCGCCACTGATGGGGATCGGAACTCTCCCAGTGCTGCAGAATCAGTTCGGCGGTGGCGGCCAGCGCAAGCTTGGGAGCCGTCTCCCCGGGCATCGCCTTCAGCACGGATTCGAAGCGGGAGAACGCCGTCTCGTACTCGCCGGCGATGAGCGTCGCGAGTCCGGCGTACCAGTCGGCGCGCCAGTTCCCGCCCATGTCTCCCGCCACGTTGCGGAGGAGTTCGGTGGCGGTGGCGGCGTCACCGAGATCGAGGTGCGCCTTGATCTCGGCGAGCGTGAGTTCCCGGGAGAACGACACGTCCAGCTCACCGACGACTCGTTCGATACCGTTCTCGCGCGCGTGCCGAATGGACTCCAGTGTCTGCTGCGGTTCGCTGTGCACCGCGGCGGCCAGGAGTGGGGCGTTGGGATCGGTCGGGTCGATCAGGGGCACCGCCAACGCCTGCGCCACGGACTGCGGATCGAGATTCTCGTCCCGTTCGACGCCGTCGACGTACACGTCGGTCTGCTCGACGGCCTCGTTCGTGCCGAACGTCGTTCTCTGCTTGCTGAACACGGTCGACAGTCCGGGATGCTCCTCGCCGGTCTGCTGCGCGAGCACCTCCCGCAGTACTGCCGTGAGCTGCCCCGCCATCTCCTCGGCGGACGCGAAACGCCGATTCGGATCGGGGTCGGTGGCGCGCAACAGGAGTCGGTGGAAGAACTCGTATTCCGCGAGGAGCGGCGCCTGCTCGGGGGACGGGATCCCGTCGAGGTACCGGCCCTTGTCGGACGGCATGTCGAGCGTCAGGACGGCGAGTGTGCGCCCCACCGTGTAGATGTCGGACGCCACGGTCGGGCCCGTCTTGACGATCTCCGGCGCCTGAAACCCGGGTGTGCCGTACAGGTAGCCGTAGTCCTCGATGCCCGCGACGGCCCCGAGGTCGATCAATTTGAGGGCGTCCTCGGTGACCATCACGTTGTCCGGTTTGAGGTCGTTGTATACCAGGCCGGTGGAATGCAGATACGCCAGTGCGGGAAGGATTTCGAGCACGTAGGCGATGGCCTGCTCGACCGGCATCCGCTCGGGCTTCTCGTGCGTCGACAGGACGTCCCGCAGCGAGTGACCGCCCACGTACTCCATGACGATGTACCCCATCGGGGTCCCGTCCGACCGGGGATGCTCCACGAAGTTGAAGATCTTCACGATGCTCGGGTGGGCCACCTCGGCGAGGAACTGGCGTTCGGCGACCGCCACGGCCTGAGCCTCGGCGTCGCCGAAGTGCAACAGGCCCTTGAGAACCACCCACCGGTCGCTGACGTTGCGATCGATGGCCAGGTAGATCCAGCCGAGGCCGCCGTGCGCGATGCAGCCCTGCACCTCGTACTGGCCGCCGATCAGCTCGTTCGGGCCGAGAAGCGGCCGGAAGTCGTAGGTGGCTCCGCACGAGGGGCACAGACCGTACTCGGAGCCCTCCGATGTGGCACTGGTGCGGCCGACCGGTTTGTTGCATTTCCAGCAGAAGCGCTTGCTCTCGGGGACTTTCGGGTCGGTCATCACGGCGGACGCCGGGTCGAGCGTCTTCACGACGGGAACCTCGACGAGACCGCCACCGAGTCGCAGGCGCCGCCCGGACCGGGTGCGCGGTGAGCGCGTCGAGCGGCCGGTGCCGGACGCGCCGGACGGCCGGGACGTCGGCGTCGCCTGGGTGGCCGGACCCTCGTCCGGTTCTTCCCGGACCGCGGCCTGCGTGGCCTCCTCTTCCGGCTCCCGGACGGCGGCCTGGGTGGCGATGTCCGGGTCGGTGGACTCCGGGTTCTTCGAATGTTGCGGCATGTGTCCCCTCAGTCCTGGTACACGGCGGACGGCGGGGCGGGGGACGGCCCCAGCATCGACAGCCACTGGTCGTACATCCCGGTCCAGGTACCGTCGCGGCGGATCCGTTCGAGCGTGCCGTTGACGAACCGCACCAGGTCCTCGTTCGCCTTGGTGATGCCGACGCCGTACGGCTCGGCGCCCATGCTGTCTCCGACGATCTCGAGATACGGGTCCTGGGACGCCAGGCCGGCGAGGATCGTGTCGTCGGTGCTCACCGCATCGACCTGCCGTTGTTGCAGGACCACCAGGCAATCCGACCACATGGGCACCGTCAGGATGTCCGCGGTGGGCGCCACCTGCTGCAGCCGTGTCAGCGACGTCGTGCCGCGGACGACGCAGACCCGCTTGCCGTCCAGGTCGGCGGCTCTGCGGATCGGGGAGCCCTTCACGACGAGGACCCGCTGCTGCGCCTCGAAGTACTCGGAGGAGAACGCCACCCGTTCCTTCCGATCGCAGGTGATGGTCATCGTCTTGGCCACGATGTCGACCATCGACTCCTGCAGTGCCTTCTCACGATTCGCCGACGTGAGGATGCGGTACTCGAGCCGGTCGGGATCGCCGAACAGGTCCCGCGCGATCTCGCGGGCGATGTCGACGTCGAAGCCCTGGATGGCGCCGGTCGCCGGGTCGCGGAAACTCATCAGGTTGCTGCCCGTATCGAGGCCGACGACGAGACGGCCCCGCGCGCGGATGGCGTCGACCGTCGGCATCGGCGGTGCGGCGTCGGCGTCGGCGTCGGGGAACGGGCGCAGGCTCGCGGTGGGATCGCCGCAGTCCTTCTCCGGAGTCGGCGGCGCAGCGCTGGTCTCGGGCGCCGGCGTCGCGGCCGCGGGTAGCGGGGGCTCGGTGTACGACACGCTCGGCGATCCGACGTGCTCCGGACTCGACTCGGCGCACCCGCCGATCAGCAACGTGGCCGCCACCAGCGCCAGCGCGATCCTGCGCCCCCTCACTGGTATTCCCGCAACCGAGGCCACAATCCGATGATAATTCCGCCGAACGCGATGAGCGTCAGGACGAGGGCACCGGAACCGAGCGCGGTCAGCACGCGGGCCGCGGATTCGACATGCGACCGCAGACGGTCGCGGGCGGTGCCGATTCCGTCGGTGAGCGCGTCGTCGACGGCGGTGAACTGCGCCGCGGAATCCGACGGTCCCGGTCCGATGGCGACTGTTGCCGCCGAGGCGAAGTCGCCCTCGGCGAGGATCTCGTTCATGCGGTCGTGCGCCGAGGACCAGAGCGTCCACGCCTCCTGCGCCCGCGCCACCTCGTCGTGGCCGACCGCGCGGTCGCCGTCGTGGGGGTAGCTCGACAGCAGGGTGTCGAGCTGACCGGACTTGTCCTCGAAGACGGCGTCGTAGTCACCGTTCGAGTCGCGGCGGACCAGTTTGAGGGTCTCCTCGGTGCGCGCCTGCTGGGCCAGGATGCGGGCGGCGGTCAACTCGTGCATCGGGCGGGCGCCCTCGGTCAGTGCCCGCTTGGTGTCGACGGAGGAGACCAGACCGGCGACCAGCATCCACACCAGGAGGATCGCGGTGCACGACGACGCCACGATCAGCCCGAGATTGAACGTGCGCCGGCTGAGTCTCGCGATGACGATCTGCGCGACGAGCAGCGCGACGAGCGCGACGAGAATCAGGATCAGCGCCAGCCAGGGCGGGCGAGAGTAGTCCCGCTGCGTGTCCGCGACGTCAGCCTCCTGCTGGGCGTGCAACTGCTGCGCCATCGGCAGCATGCTCGTCTGCATCAGCGTGGACGCCTCGCTGAGGTAGGCCGCGCCGACGGGATGGCCGGTGCGATTGTTGGCCCGCGCGGTCTCGACGAGACCGGCGTAGACGCTGAGGTCGCTGGAGATGGAGGCCAGCAGACGGCGGCTGTCCACGTCGCTCGCCGCGAGACCGCCCGACGCGTACACCAGGTCGGCGGAGGCCGTGCCGATCGCCTGCGCGTAGGTGTCGCGGAGTTCGGGAGGTTCGAGACCGCCGGAGATGAACGCCGTCGTGGCCGCGGCATCCGCCACGGACAGGGCGCTGTAGAGGTTCTGCGCCGAGAACGACAACGGTTCGGTCTCCGCGAGGACACTGTCGAGGGTGGCCTCCCTGCTGTTCGCCGTCGAGGCGGCCACCAACCCGGCCGCGAGTGTGAGCAGGACCAGGAGGGCTCCGAGGGCGGTGAGCTTGGCGGGAGTCGATGCCAGGAACGCGCGCAGTTCCTTGCGGCGCGCCACCGCGGGGTCGACGTCGTCGTCCGCGGCGGCAGACAATGCGCGGCTGCCGTGGGGTTCGATCGACGGTGCCTCACGCAGAACCACCTCGCACCCCTCCCGTGTCATGGCCGCACCTTGTGGGGAGCATATAAGCAGCGGTCGGTTCACGACTGCCGACGGGCAGTTCCGGAAGAAACCGTTAGTGTGAGGGAACTGCAGGGAGACCCATCAGGTCGGACAGGGGTAGTCGATGCGTGGTGACGGTGACGGTTGGGCAACCGGGCCGGACGGCAGTCGTCATTGGGGCAAGCACGGTGCGGCCGGGTTGTTGCTGCGTGCGCCGCTCCCCGACGAGACGCCGGCCGTGCTGCTGCAGCACCGTGCGGTCTGGAGTCACCAGGGCGGTACGTGGGCGTTGCCCGGCGGTGCCCGGGACAGCCACGAGACCACCACCCACGCCGCGGTGCGCGAGGCCCACGAGGAAGCCGGCATCGAGAGCGCGGCCATCCGCGTCCGCACCGAGGTCGTCACGATGAAGGCCGCGAGCGGCTGGAGTTACACCACGGTGATCGCCGACGCCGAGCGCCCACTGCCCACCGTCGCGAACGGCGAGAGCACCGAACTGCGCTGGGTGCGGGAAACCGACGTCGCCGGGTTGCCGCTGCACCCGGGATTCGAAGCGGGGTGGCCGCAACTGCGCACCACCGAGGTGCGATTGCTGCTCGACCGGCACGACGTGCTGGGCGAACGCGGCGCGCTGGCGCAGTTGTCGAAGGCACTGCCCCGCACGGTGCACCTGCCCGACGGCACCTACGGGTGGTTGCCGCGCGTCGAGGTGCTCGAAGCCCTGGACGCGGTCGGCAGCCTCGCCGAACCGGCCGGCCACGGCACCACGCTCGGAACGGTGACGGCATTCGTCACCACCGACCCCGACCTGATCGAACAGTTGCCGGCCACAGTCGTGGTCCTGCCGCCCGCTACGGTGCTGGACTGGCTGGACCAGCCGTAACTACGCGTTCTGCTGCAACAGGGCGGACAGCGAGCGCGCGGCGGCCTGCGGGTCGCGGGCCTCGGTGACGGCCCGCACGACGACGATGCGGGAGGCCCCCGCGGCGAGGATCTCCGGAACGCGGGACTCGTCGATGCCGCCGATCGCGAACCACGGGCGGTTCGGCTCCGAGTCGGCGGTCGATCGCACCAGATCGATGCCCGACGCGGTCCGCCCCGGCTTGGTGGGGGTGGCCCACACCGGACCGGTGCAGAAGTAGTCGACGCCGTCCTCGATCGCCGCGAGACTGGCCTGCGCGCGACTGTGGGTGGAGCGGCCGATCAGGACGTCGGAACCCACCACGGTCCGTGCGTACGGGACGGGCAGGTCGCCCTGGCCGAGGTGCAGCACGTCGGCCCCGGCCGCCAGCGCCATGTCGGCGCGGTCGTTGACCGCGAGCAGCGCTCCGTGCCGCCTGGCCGCGGCCGCGAGCACCGACAGCGCCGCCAGTTCGTCCCGGGCGTCCATCGTGCCGAACTTCTTCTCTCCGGCCGAGCCCTTGTCGCGGAGCTGGATGATGTCGACGCCGCCGGACAGTGCGGCCTCGGCGAACTGCGCCAGGTCGCCCTTCTCGCGCCGAGCATCGGTGCACAGGTACAAACGTGCTGTTCCGAGGCGGCGCCGACGGTCCGTGAGGTTGCTGTGATGCGAGGTGGTCACGGCATGACGGTAGCCTCTACGGTGAAAGTGCAACACGGGAGTCCCGGGGAACGTGGGGCTGAGAGGGGCTCACGCCGAGCCCGACCGTCATACCTGACCCGGATCATGCCGGCGCAGGAAGTGAGGTGGAGTTCAATGGCGAGATCGGTATCCGTCGTCGGAGGCGGAGTGATCGGCCTGTCCATTGCGTGGCGCGCAGCCCGCAACGGGTGGTCGGTACGGCTGTACGACCCGTCGATCGGTTCGGGAGCGTCCTGGGTGGCGGGCGGCATGCTCGCCCCGTTGTCCGAGGGCTGGCCCGGCGAGGAGAGCGTCCTCGAACTGGGAAGCGCGTCCCTCGACCGGTGGCCCGAATTCGGGAAGGAACTCGAGGCCGGGGCCGGCGTCGAGCTGTTCACGTCGGAGAGTTCGCTCACCGTCGCGCTGGACGGCGCCGACGCGGAGGACCTGCGGACCATCGCCGAATGGGTGGGTGCGCAGGGGCGGGAACTGCAGATCCTGGGTCGCGCCGAAGTCCGGGCGCTCGAGCCGATGCTGGGTCGCGGAGTCCGGTTGGGACTCTTGGCCGTCGACGAACTGGCCGTGGACAACAGGCTGCTGTTGAAGGCGTTGCAGCGGTGCGCCGTCGACGCCGGAGTGGAGCTGATCGGGGAGGCCGTGCACAGCCTCGACCGGCTGAGCACGGACCAGATCGTCGTCACCGCGGGCATCGCGTCACCGGCCCTGTGGCCCGGGCTTCCGGTTCGCCCCGTGAAGGGCGAGATCCTGCGGTTGCGCTCGCGTCCCGGGGTGACCCCCGCGCCCGGCCGCACCATCCGCGGCAGCGTGCACGGCAGGCCCGCCTACCTGGTGCCGCGGGCCGACGGCATCGTCGTCGGTGCCACCCAGTACGAGTCGGGCAACGACACGCAGGTCACGGTGGCCGGCGTGCGGGACCTGATCGCGGACGCCGAGGCGCTGATGCCCGCCATCGGCGAGTACGAACTGCGCGAGACCTCGGCGGGTCTGCGCCCGATGACCCCGGACAACCTGCCGCTGATCGGCCGGGTGTCCGATCGGGTCGTGGTGGCGACGGGACACGGCCGTAACGGCATCCTGCTCACCCCGGTGACCGCCGACGCGACGGTGGCATTGTTGGAGGGCTCGGCACTGGTCGAGGCGAAAGCCGCCGACCCCGAACGTTTCGAGAAAGTAGCGAGGTAGAGATGAGTGAGCAGCAACTAGTGGTGCCGATCGGCATCAGCGTCAACGGCGAGGACCACGAGTTCACGGAACCGTTGACCGTCACCGGGCTGCTGGAGGTGCTGAACCTGCCCACCAAAGGCATCGCGGTGGCAGTGAACGGCGCCGTGTTCCCGCGCGCCCGGTGGGACGAGCTCGTGGTCCGGGGCTGGGAGATCGAGATCCTCACGGCGGTGCAGGGTGGCTGACGCGACGCCCGGCGTGCAGAAGGGCCTCACGATCGCGGGCCGCACGTTCGGTTCACGGTTGATCATGGGCACCGGCGGCGCCGCCAACCTCACGGTGCTCGAAGAGGCGCTCGTCGCGTCCGGCACCGAGCTGACCACGGTCGCGATGCGCCGCGTCGACGCCGCAGGCGGCACCGGTGTGCTGGACCTGCTGCGCCGGCTCGACATCGCGCCGCTGCCCAACACGGCCGGGTGTCGCGGTGCGGCCGAGGCGGTGCTGACGGCGCAACTCGCCCGTGAGGCGCTCGAGACCGACTGGGTGAAGCTCGAGGTCATCGCCGACGAACGCACCCTGATGCCCGACGCCATCGAGTTGGTCAGCGCTGCAGAGCAACTGGTCGACGACGGTTTCATCGTCCTGCCGTACACCACCGACGACCCGGTGCTGGCCCGCAGGCTCGAGGACGTCGGCTGCGTGGCCGTGATGCCGCTGGGTTCGCCGATCGGCACCGGGCTCGGTATCGCGAACCCGCACAACATCCAGATGATCGTGGAGGGTGCCGGGGTTCCCGTCATCCTCGACGCCGGCATCGGGACCGCCAGCGACGCGACCCTCGCGATGGAACTCGGCTGCGATGCCGTGCTGCTGGCCACGGCTGTGACCAGGGCGAAGGACCCGGCACTCATGGCTTCGGCGATGCGCGGGGCCGTGGTGGCGGGCTACGAGGCACGTCACGCGGGCCGCATTCCCAAGCGGTTCTGGGCGCAGGCGTCGTCGTAGTTCTCGGGGTCGCGTCGGGGTCTCGCTCAGGGTCCGACCGGTACCAGGGGACGAGTCAGGTGTAGACCTGCGGCCGATGCGCGCCGGCCGCAGGTTCCGGCATCCTTCTCACCATGATTGAAGTGAGGGGACTTTCAAAGACCTTCGGTGCGACGAAGGCGGTGGACAACCTGACGTTCAACGTGAAGCCGGGTATGGTCACCGGCTTCCTCGGCCCGAACGGTGCAGGCAAATCGACGACCATGCGCATGATCCTCGGGCTGGACCGCCCCACGGCGGGCACCGCGTTGATCGACGGCAAACCGTACGGAGACCTGGTGCAGCCGCTGCGGACGGTGGGGGCACTGCTCGACGCGAAATGGGTGCACCCCAACCGCTCGGCCCGCGCCCACCTGCAGTGGATGGCGGCGTCCAACTCGCTGCCCAAGAGCCGGGTCGACGAGGTGCTGCACCTCGTCGGGCTCACCGAGGTGGCCGGAAAGAAGGCAGGCGGGTTCTCACTCGGCATGTCCCAGCGACTGGGCCTGGCCGCCACGCTCCTCGGCGACCCGAAGGTGCTGCTGTTCGACGAGCCGGTGAACGGGCTCGACCCGGAGGGCATCGTCTGGATCCGGAAGTTCATGCAGCGCCTCGCCGCGGAGGGACGCACCGTGCTGGTGTCGAGCCACCTGCTGTCCGAGATGGCGCTCACCGCCGAACATCTGGTGGTCATCGGCCGGGGGCGTCTGATCGCCGACACCACCGTGTCCGAGTTCGTCAGCAAGTCCTCGGAATCGACGGTGCGCGTGCGGAGCCCACAGCTGGACGCGCTGCGCAGCGCGCTCACGTCCAACGGGCTCACCGTGCGCGAGGACGGATCCGACGGGCAGCAGGCGCTCGTCGTGGTGGATTCGTCGACGGACGTCGTCGGCGGGATCGCCGGTTCGCAGGGCATCGTCCTGCACGAGTTGGCATCTCAGCGTGGATCGCTGGAGGACGCCTTCATGAAGTTGACCGGAGACGACGTGCAGTACCACGCAGAGGGCGTCGAAGATGTGATGAGGGGTGCACTGTAATGGCTGTTCTCAATGCCGAACGGATCAAGATCACGTCGACGAGGTCGCCGTGGTGGTGCACGGTCATCATCATCGTGCTGGGTCTCGGCCTCGCCGCGGTCATCGGGCTGAGCGCCAAGGCGAGCATCAACTCCTTCAAAAACCAGATCGCCGACGGTAAGCAACCGGATTTCGATCCGTTCCTGCCGCAGATGTCGGACGCGGTCGGCGGGGTCTCCGGATTCGGCGTGCTGGTCCTGATGATCCTCGCGGCGCTCGCCGTGACCAGCGAATACCGGTTCGGCGTCATCCGCACCACGTTCCAGGCCATCCCGAACCGCGCGTCCGTCCTCATCGCGAAGGCCGGCCTGATCGGCGCGTTCGGCGCCGTGCTGACGTTCGTGCTCACCTTCGGTGCGTACGCCATCGCGAAGGCGACCGCGGGTGACGAGGCCGGAGCGGCGCTCACCTTGTCGGGTGACGACGCGTGGCGGTCGATCTACGGCGTCCCGATCTACGCGTTCCTGTGCGTGGTTCTCGCCGTCGGTGTCGGCACGCTGCTGCGTCAGTCGGCGGGCGCGATCGCACTGCTGCTGCTGTGGCCGCTGCTGATCGAGAGCCTGTTCAACCTGTTCGGCTCGTTCGGCGAGAAGATCATGCCCTTCCTGCCGTTCCTCAACGCCAACAACTTCCTGGGGGCGCCGCAGGGGGTCGAATTCCACTGGGGCCCGTGGGGCAGCCTGGTGTACTTCGCGGTGTTCGTCTTCGTGATCTTCGGGGCCGGCCTGGTGGTCGTCAACAAGCGCGACGCCTGACACCCGATACAGTACTTTCGCCCCGCTCCTCCGCCAGGTGATCGTCGGGAGACCTGGCTGAGGGTGACGGTGGGGCGGGAGCCTGTGGGCCGGTGCGAAATCCATTCGCGCCGGCCCACCGGTGCTTCTGCGTTAGGCTCCCGACATGCGACTACGGGGAGCCTTCACAGTCGGAGTGGCCGGTGCGATGATCTTGGCCGGGTGCTCGTCGACGAGCGAACCCGATTCGCCGCCGGTCGACGCGAGCGCTCTCGCGGCCTCGGTCACCGAGGGCGGTGTGGTGGCACACCTGGAGCAACTGCAGACGATCGCCGAGAACAACAACGGCAACCGCGCGGCCGGAACCTCCGGCTACGACGCCAGCGTCGACTACGTCGCACAGGTGCTGGAAGACAAGGGCTTCGACGTCGAGACGCCCGAATTCGAGTTCCACAAGTTCGACGTCCGGACGGAGGCACTCAGGTCCGGCGACCGTGACTTCGAGGTGCGTGCGCTGTCGTATTCACCGTCGACCGGTCCGGAGGGGATCACCGCCCGCCTGGTACCCGCCCCCAAGGACGAGAGTCCGGGATGCGAGGTCACCGATTACGACGGCCTCGACGTCACCGGGGCGATCGTCCTCGTCAACCGCGGGGTGTGCCCGTTCGCGGCCAAGCAGCAGTTCGCGTCCGAGCGCGGCGCCGCAGGCGTGATCGTCGTCAACAACGAGGACGGACCGATGAACGGCGGAACCCTCGGCGACCCGGACGTGGGAAAGGTGCCCACCGGCGGAGTGAGCAAGGCGGACGGCGCCGCACTCGAGCAGGCCGGGGGCGACGTCACCCTCACCCTCGACACCACCACCGAGTCGAGCACCGCTCGTAACGTCATCGCCCAGACGAAGACCGGTTCGGCCGAGGACGTCGTGATGGTCGGCGCCCACCTGGACAGCGTCCCGGACGGTCCCGGCATCAACGACAACGGCACCGGCGTCGCCGCGACCCTCGAAACGGCGGTGCAGCTCGGCGGTTCGCCCGACGTCGACAACGCGGTGCGCTTCGCGTTCTGGGGCGCCGAGGAATTGGGTCTGCTCGGTTCGGAGGCCTACGTGAACAGCCTCAGCGAGGACCAGCGGAACGACATCGCGCTGTACCTGAACTTCGACATGCTCGGTTCCGAGAACGCCGGCTACCTGGCGTACGACGGCGACAACTCCGACAACGTCGGCGAGGGGCCCGGACCGGAGGGTTCCGCGGGCATCGAGCGCACGTTCATCGAGTTCCTTAAGGGCAACGGGGTCGCCGCCGACGGCACGGACTTCGACGGCCGATCCGACTACGGTCCGTTCATCGAGCACGGCATCCCCTCGGGCGGCGTGTTCAGCGGCGCCGACGAGACGAAGACCCCCGAGCAGGCACAGAAGTGGGGCGGCACCCCGGATGTGGTGTACGACGAGAACTACCACAGCGCGACCGACACTCTCGAGAACGTGAACCGGGCCGCGCTCGCCAAGAATGCCGCCGCGGTCGCGTATGCCGTCGGGGTCTATGCGGAGTCGCTCGCCGGGCCGAACGGTGTCCCCACCGGCGCGGACCGGGAGAAGGCGCGGGCGGCGGAGTGATGTCCGATTCGACACGGGTTTGTGCATGTGACGCTGGGTTACCCTTACTCTCGTGAGCGACGACCCGGCCGAAGAGGACAGTGCCGAACTCGACGCTGCGCAGACACCGAAACGAGGCGACAAGGTTCTGGGCTGGATGGGATCGGTGAACCGGCAGCCACAGCTGATCGAAGGGCTGCGGAGGGTTCGTCGTGCGCTACCCGGCGATCCGGCGTTCGGCGATCCACTGTCGACGGCAGGCCCCGGCAGCGCACGGGCCATCGCCCGCGTCGCCGATCGCTTCCTCGACCACCAGCCGGGCGCGTCCCGTGAGATGAGCCTCGGCGCGCTGCAGGTGTGGCAGGCGCTGCTCGAGCGCACCGGACGCGGCCGGGGAACGCAGGAAGTGACCATTGTGTTCACCGACCTGGTGGGGTTCTCCAGTTGGTCGCTGCCCGCCGGTGACAGCGCCACCCTCGCCCTGCTGCGTGACGTCGCCCGAGCCGTCGAGACCCCCATCGTCGACCGCGGAGGACACGTGGTGAAACGCCTGGGGGACGGCGTGATGGCCGTCTTCCCGAGCCCGGACCGCGCGATCGACGCCGTCTTCGCCGCGCAGGAGGCGCTCGCGGAGGTGGAGGTGGACGGCTACCGCCCCCGCATGCGCGTCGGCATGCACACCGGTGTGCCCCGGCAGATCGGCAGCGACTGGCTCGGCGTGGACGTGACGATCGCGGCACGCATGATGGAACTGGGCGGCGACGGCAACGTGATGGCGTCGTCCGCCACGCTGGAGAGTCTGCAGCCGGGCACCCTCGACGAACTGGGTGTCGGCGTCAAACCGTGGCGACGCGCCTTCTTCGCCCCCGCGCCGAGCGGGGTGCCCTCCGACCTCGGTATCTGGCGGTTGCGGCTCCGCCGCCCGTGAGTACTTCTCAACCGCCGGACGTTAATAAGTACTCACGGGTGACGGAGTCGCCACAGTGGAGAGACGGGGCCGTGACCGGCACCCAGGTCGTACGACGCCTCCAGGCACTTGGTGACCCATTCCTTACCGAACGCCACCGCATCGGGCACGGACCACCCGTGGGCGAGCGCGCTCGCGATGGCGGCCGCGAGGGTGTCACCGCCGCCGTGGTCGTTGCCGGTGTCGATGCGGGGACTGCTGAACTCGAGGAACCTGTCGCCGTCGAACAGCAGATCGGTGCTCGACGCCGACGTCCGGAGATGCCCGCCCTTCACGATCGACCACTGCGCCCCGAGCGCGTGCAGCGCTTCGGCGGCGCGGCGTGCGGTCGCGTCGTCCACCACCTCGATGCCGGTGATCAACCGGATCTCGTCGAGGTTCGGGGTGACCACCGTGGCGATCGGGATCAGCGTGTTCCGCACGGCGTCCAGCGCCTCGGCGTGCAGGAGCGGATCGCCGTGCATCGACGCGCACACCGGGTCCACGACCAGCGGGACCGGTAGGTCGCGGCCGATCCCGACCTCGGTGCACACGGCGGCGACGGCCTCGATGATGGCCGTCGACGCCAGCATGCCCGTCTTCGCTGCCCCGACCCCGATGTCGTCGACGACGCACCGCACCTGCGCGGCCACCGTCTCCGGCGGAATCTCGTGGAAACCGCTGACGCCCACCGAGTTCTGCACCGTCACCGCGGCGACCGCGACGCATGCGTGGACGCCGCACAGCGCCATCGTCCGCGAGTCGGCCTGGATCCCGGCGCCACCGCCGGAATCGGTGCCTGCGATGGTGAGGACTCGGACGGGGGTCTGGCCGTCGGGGGTCAGGGGCAGCAGCTTCACGAAGGGGACCTTACCGATTCTCTGAGGTGACGGACTCGACGGGCAGATACACGCGACCACCTGCGTCGACGAACTCGCTCGACTTCTCGGCCATGCCCGCCTCGATGGCTTCGACCGAATCGAGTCCATGTTGCTGTGCGTACTCGCGCACGTCGGCGGAGATCCGCATCGAACAGAACTTCGGGCCGCACATCGAGCAGAAGTGGGCCGTCTTTGCCGGCTCGGCGGGCAGCGTCTCGTCGTGGAACTCCCGCGCGGTATCCGGGTCGAGGGACAGCGCGAACTGGTCGTGCCAGCGGAATTCGAACCGGGCCTTCGACAGCGCGTCGTCCCGCTCCTGCGCCCGCGGATGCTGCTTCGCGAGATCCGCCGCGTGCGCCGCGATCTTGTACGTGATGACCCCGGTCTTGACGTCGTCCCGATTCGGCAGTCCCAGGTGTTCCTTGGGTGTCACGTAGCAGAGCATCGCGGTGCCGGCCTGCGCGATCATCGCCGCGCCGATCGCGGACGTGATGTGGTCGTACGCCGGCGCGATGTCGGTGGCGAGCGGCCCGAGCGTGTAGAACGGCGCCTCCTCGCACAACTCTTCCTCGAGGCGCACGTTCTCCACGATCTTGTGCATCGGGACGTGCCCGGGACCTTCGATCATCACCTGCACCCCATGGGATTTCGCGATCCGCGTGAGCTCCCCGAGGGTGCGCAGTTCCGCGAACTGGGCTTCGTCGTTGGCATCCGCGATGGAGCCGGGGCGCAGACCGTCACCGAGCGAGAACGTGACGTCGTAGCGGTGGAGGATCTCGCACAGTTCGCCGAAGTGGGTGTACAGGAATGACTCTCGATGGTGGGCCAGGCACCAGGCCGCCATGATCGACCCGCCGCGGGAGACGATTCCGGTGACCCGACGTGCTGTCAGCGGGATGTAGCGAAGCAGTACACCGGCGTGGACCGTCATGTAGTCGACGCCCTGCTCGCACTGTTCGATCACGGTGTCGCGGTAGATCTCCCATGTGAGCGCGGTCGGGTCGCCGCCGACCTTTTCGAGCGCCTGGTAGATCGGCACGGTTCCCACGGGCACGGGCGAATTGCGCAGGATCCATTCTCGTGTCTCGTGGATGTTCTTGCCGGTGGACAGGTCCATGATGGTGTCTGCACCCCACCGCGTCGCCCACACCATCTTCTCGACCTCTTCCGCGATCGACGACGTGACCGCGCTGTTGCCGATGTTCGCGTTGATCTTCACCGCGAACGCCTTGCCGATGATCATCGGCTCGAGTTCGGGATGGCAGCGGTTGGCCGGGATCACGGCGCGTCCCGCCGCGACCTCGGTGCGCACCGTCTCGGGTGAAACACCCTCGCGTGCAGCGCAATACTGCATCTCGGCGGTGACGACGCCGGCGCGAGCGGCATCGAGTTGGGTGCCCTCCCGGCCGGCGATCCACGGTGCGCGCAGATGCGGCAATCCCGCTCCCAGGTCGATCGTGGCGTCCGCGTCGGTGTACGGACCCGACGTGTCGTACACGTCGAGGTGTTCACCGTTGGTGAGGTGTACGCGCCGGACCGGCACCCGGATGTCGTCGCCCGACAGCAGGTACTGCTTGGTGCTGCCCTCGATCGGCCCCGTCGTGACGGACGTGGCTGTAGATACGTGTGTGCTCATCGATGATGCTCCCTACGCCGGCATTACCCGGACAGGTTCGACGGTCGACGGCCCTAGCCGTCCTCTCAGCCCGCTGGTGCGAGCCCCCGTGGATGTGTAGTTGTCACACAAACTGTAACCGAGATCTCTGTGATCAATCATTCGGGTGAAACTTGGACAGCGGTTCCCGGCATCGGTATAAAGGGTGATGAACATCACATTTCGATTACGACACATACCCCCAGGAGATAGCCATGCTGACAGACGCGCAGGTTGTGGACGTGATCGACAACGCCGATCAGAACCGATTCGAGCTACGCCTGAGTGGTGATCTGGTCGGCATCCTCGGGTATTTCGACCTCGCGGACACCCCGCCCGGCGCCGGTGCCGGCGAGGGCGTTGTGGCCGCTCGGCCGCCGGGCCCGAAGAGTCGAGGGCGGCAGGCGCCCGTGGTCTCGTTCATGCACACCGTGATCGTGGAGGACTTCGGCCACCGCGGACTCGCCGCCCTCATGGTGGGTCGCTCCCTCGACCTCGCCCGCGGGTACGGCTGGAAGGTCCGGCCCGTGTGCACGTACGTGCAGCGCTTCGTTTCGGCGCATCCCGAGTACCGCGACCTCGTCGTTCCGGTGGACGGCTGACTGCGGCGGGCCACGAATCGGGCACTCGTCGGCAACGAAACGGTTCCGGGAGCGGCGATTCCGCTCGCGAGGATGCCGCCTTACTGATTCCATGAGTGGCATGGATCACATTTCGAACAGTTCCGAGTCGTCGGGGAACATCACGGCCGCTGATGCTCGCGTGCTCGACAACCCTGCCCATGAACGATTCGATCTGTGGCTGGGGGACGAGTTGGTCGGCATCCTCGGCTACCGGGACGAGGACGACATTCCCGGATTCACCGCGAAGCCGGGCGAGGTGGTCGCGTTCATGCACACGGTCGTCAAGGAAGAGTTCGGTGGGCGCGGGCTGGCCGCGGTCCTCGTGGGCGAGGCGCTCGGCTCGGCGCGTCGGCGTGGCTGGAAAGTGCGTCCCATCTGCACGTATGTCCAGCGCTACTTGGCGCTATATCCTGAGCACCTCGACGTCCTGGTTGCCGAGTAGCCCCACTCGCGAGAGCACTGCTCTTGCCATCTGCGACTCTGCTGTGAATACTGCTCTGCATAGAGAGCGGTGCTCACAATGGAGGAGTCGTCATGACCGTGTCGGATCGGATCGAGAGTCGTACCGGGGTCGCACGGATCTGCGCCGCGGCGCTGTTCGCCCTCGCCGGCGTCCTGTTCGTCGTGTACCCCTTGGTGCGTCCCTACGCAGCGGGCGGGGCGCCGGACGGGCGGGCCGAGTTCGCCTCACCGTCGTGGCTCGTCGCACACCTCGCCGCGGTCGGCGGATTCATCGCGTTCGGGCTTGCGCTCGTCGCGCTCAGCGGACTGCTGAAAGGGACGGGCGGTGAACGGGCGGCGGTGGTCGCGGTGGCGGCGTCGTGGATCGGGACAGGGCTGACGCTGCCCTATTACGGGGCCGAAACGTTCGCGCTGCACGCCCTGGGCGGCAGCGACCTCGACGAGAATGCGGTCACAACCCTCACCGAAAGCGTGCGGATGGGGGCGGCGCAGGCGACGCTGTTCGCCACCGGTCTGCTCCTCGTCGCGGTCGGCGCAGCCGCTGCCGCCGTGGCGATCGCCCGGTCCCGGCTACTCGCCGGGTGGGCGGGGATCCCGATGGCAGTGGGGTTCGCGCTGTTCATCCCGCAGTTCTACGTCGACGCCCCACTGCGCATCGGGCACGGAGTGCTCATCGGATTCGGGTGCGCGGTTGTGGCGCTCGGTGTGCTGCGTTCTCAGTCGCCGAGGTCGACGATGACCGGCGCATGATCGCTGGCGCCCTTGCCCTTGCGTTCGTTGCGGTCGATCTCGGCCTTGTCGACGCGGCCGGCGAGGGCGGGCGAACCCAGCACGAAGTCGATGCGCATTCCCTGCTTCTTCGGGAACCGCAACTGGGTGTAATCCCAGTAGGTGTAGACACCGGGGCCAGGGGTGTGCGGCCGGACGACGTCGGCGAATCCGGATTCGACGAATGCCTGGAACGCCTCACGCTCGGGTGCGGACATGTGCGTCTTGCCTTCGAACAGCGCCGGATCCCAGACGTCCTCGTCGGTGGGGGCCACGTTCCAGTCGCCGACCAACGCGATCTGCGCGTCCGGGTTCTGCCCCAGCCACCCGACCGCGTCGGTGTGCAACTTCGCCAGCCAGTCGAGCTTGTACGTGTAGTGCGGATCGGCCAGCTCACGACCGTTGGGGACGTACAGGCTCCAGATGCGGACGCCGTTGCACGTGGCGCCGATGGCGCGGGCTTCCTGCGCGGGCGCGACCTCCGGGTCCTTGTGGAAACCGGGCTGATCCTCGAACCCGATCTGTACGTCGTCGAGACCCACGCGGGACGCGATCGCGACGCCGTTCCACTGGCTGAGGCCCACGTGCGCGACCTCGTAGCCCAGTTCACGGAAACGCTCGTACGGGAACTGCTCATCCTTGCACTTGGTTTCCTGCATCGCCAGCACGTCGACGTCGGACCGCTGGAGCCAGTCCAGGATCCGGTCGGTACGGGCACGAACAGAGTTCACGTTCCAGGTTGCGATGCGCACGGCAGCCACCCTAGCGGCACTCTCCGACAGGTCGTCAGCCGCCAGGTTCGGTGGCGTAGCGGTACCGGTGGTGCGCCACGAAGCCGAGGTTGCGGTACATCGCCTGGGCGCCCTCGTTCTCGACGGCGACCTGCAGACACGCGTGGGTCGCGCCGTGTTCGCGTCCCCAGTTGATCATGTCGCCGCAGATGAGGCTGCCGATTCCGTGGCGGCGGTGGGCCTCCGCGACCTCGACCGCGGTGAGCCCGACCCACCGGCGGTCGTCGGGCGCGGACGTGACGGATCCGCGGGCGACGGCCAGCAGCGTCGAGTCGGCGGCGCCGATCCGGCCGAACCCGAGGGTGCCGCCGCGGACCGAGTCCAGCACGTCGACGGCGAAGTCGGGGAGCGCGGACCCGCGGTAGCGGTAGAGGGCGAGCCAGTCCGGATCGGGGTGATCGGTGACGGTGGTGGTTCGGGGGCCCTCGGGCAGTGCCAGGTTGTCGATGTCCGCCGCCATGACGACCACTTCGTCGCTGACGTTCCAGCCGAGCGGTACCTCGCCCAGCCGGTCGGGGATCAGCAACCGCAAGGGGCGGTCGCGCTCGGCGTACCACTCGCGCAGACGGTCGAGCGTGCCGCCGGGGGAGGCGTCGTCCAGGCTGCCGACCGACCCACGGTCGCCGAGCGGGGCCGCCGAGTTGGCGCGTCCGGTGAAGCCGTGACCGTAGCGGGCGAGCCACCCGTCGATCCACGTGTGCTCGACACCCGGCCAGCCGTCGGCGGAGGCCAGTTCGAGGGATCGGATCTCGCTCGCGCGCACCGGTCGTGCGGGGACGGCCTTCAGCGCGACCACCCGCTCCGGATCCACCTCGACGACCGAGCCGTCCGCGGCGCGGACGATCACCACCGGGTCGACGCACTCCAGCACCCCGATGACGTCGGTCATCGGATGGCTGTGGCCGGGTGGCAGCTGGTATCGCAGCACCACCCGGCTTCCGAGCGGAATGTCAGTCGTCATGCCCGAACGGGTCTTCGACCGTTCCCGGCACCCAGCTGAGGCCGGGAACGCCCCAGCCGGCGCGCTTGATGGTCTTCTTGGCGGCGCGCGCGTTGCGGCCGACCAGCATGTCGACGTAGAGGAAGCCGTCGAGGTGACCGACCTCGTGCTGGAGCATGCGTGCGAAGAAGCCATGCCCCTCGATCTCGACGGCGTTGCCGTCGGCGTCGGTGCCCGTGACCTTCGCCCACTCGGCCCGCCCGGTGGGGAACTGCTCGCCCGGCACCGACAGGCAGCCCTCGACGTCGTCGTCCGGATCCGGCATGGTCTCGGGTCGTTCCGACGTTTCGAGGACCGGGTTGACGACGCAACCCCGGCGGCGCAGCGCCGTGCCGTCTCCGTCGACGTCCGGGCAGTCGTAGACGAACAACCGCAGCGGCAGGCCGACCTGGTTGGCGGCGAGCCCGACGCCGTTGGCGGCGTCCATCGTGTCGTACATGTCGGCGATGATCTCAGCGAGTTCCGCAGGTGACTGGGACACTGCCTCGGTCGGTTCGTGCAATACCGGGTCGCCCACGATCCGGATGGGGAGGATGGCCATGGTCGTCAAGGATAGTGCGGCGCGCCCGAGCCGTTCGCACTGCCCGCGGCCTTCGTCGTGGTTGAATAGTCGCTGAAGTACAGCGGTGTAATTCGTTGCTCGGTCGGCCACGCGATCGAGGAGCCGGGGGAACGTGGTTTCGCTGAGGTCGAGCGAGAGCTAGTAGTCGAGGAGTGAGATGGACGGCGCAACAGCGCGTAGTCGGACCCAGTCCGAGCGCATCGACGGCGACAACTCGGCGGGGGTCAAGGACGTCGGCGACGACGGCCTCTCGCGTCGGGAGCACGACATCCTGTCCTTCGAGCGCCAATGGTGGAAGTACGCCGGCGCGAAGGAAGAAGCGATCAAAGAGCTGTTCGACATGTCCGCCACCCGGTATTACCAGGTTCTCAACGCACTGGTGGACCGGCCGGAGGCACTCGCGGCCGACCCGATGCTCGTGAAGCGGCTGCGACGGCTGCGCGCGAGCAGGCAGAAGGCCCGCGCCGCCCGTCGCCTCGGGTTCGACGTCACGTAGCACCCGGTCGCTAAGGTCGACATCGTGAGTACTCCGAAACCCGAATCGTCCGGCCCGCCGTTACGTGCCCTCGCGATGGTGCTGATCGCCCTCGCGATTCTCTTCGCGGGTCTCGGGTTCGCCTCCCTGGGAGGCTCGGACTCGGAGGAGACCGCCGCCACCGTCACGACCACGGCGGCCGCCACGACCACTCCCGCCGCGCGCCCGACGACGGCTGCCGGAGCGGCGGGCGCCACCTCGACGTCCGCGGCGAGCACCACGTCCGGTGCCTCGAGCACCTCGAAGTCCGCCGCCGCGGCGTCGGTCCCGGTGCGGGTGCTCAACAACAGCAACGTCACCGGTCTCGCGAGCCAGACGGCCACCGAACTGATGTCCTCGGGGTGGACGGTGTCGGAAACCGGCAACTACAGCGACGGCACCATCTCCGAAACCACGGTGTACTACGGCACTTCCGCCGCCGAGAAGGAAGCGGCGACGGAGATCGCCGCGCAGCTCGGGGTGTCGGCCCAGCCGCGGTTCCCGGGTATCGCCGATTCGTCCGCCGGTGTGATCGTCATCGTCACCTCCGCGCAGTAGACCGGACGGTCGGTGCACCGTCGCCGCGGTTATGATCAGATGCACTTCTTCGCCACCTCAAAGGAGCGGTTTGATGGCCTCGAGTTCTACCCGTCGGATGTCCTGGCGCATTGTCACCCCGGTGGTGGCCATTGCAGCACTCGGACTGACCGCCTGCAGTAACAACGAGGAGCCGACCGACGTTCCCGGCACCACTCCTCCCGTCTGGACCGGCGCCGCCGATCCCAGCGCCGCAGGCGTTCCCGGCGATGCCGAGAGCGGTTCCGGTGAAGCCGCGGAGAGCGGCGTGGTCAGCGCGGCGCTGAAGAACGCCGAGGGCGAAGACGTGGGCACCGCCACGTTCAAGCAGGCAGGCAGCCACGTCGAGGTCACCGTTTCCGTCAAGGATCAGACACCCGGATTCCACGGTTTCCACGTGCACTCCGTCGGCAAGTGTGAGACGAACTCCGTGGCACCGACCGGGGGTGCGCCCGGAAACTTCCTGTCCGCCGGCGGGCACTTCCAGGCCGAAGGCCACTCGGGGCACCCCGCGAGCGGTGACCTCACCTCGCTGCAGGTTCTGGCCGACGGCACGGCCGAATTGGTCACCACCACCGACGCCTTCACGGTCGAGGACCTGAAGAACGGCGACAGCGGCACCGCCGTCATGATCCATTCGGGTTCCGACAATTTCGCCAACATCCCCACCCGTTACGCACCCGCCCCCGATCAGGAAACCCTGAACACCGGGGACGCAGGTTCCCGGGTGGCCTGCGGTGTCATCGGCGCCAGCTGAGTCGCGTGACATCCCGGCTTCGGCCGGGATGTCGGTGCGCTGCCGTGCACTGCGGCCTGTGGTTGGATCGAAACCGTGGTAGTTCCTTTTCCCGGTTCGCCGCGGCCGACACTGGGCGTCGAGTGGGAGATCGCGCTGGTCGACAGGGTCACGCGGGATCTCTCCAACACGGCCGCGGAGGTATTCGACGCGGTGGCGAATCTCGCCGGTCCCGAGGATCCGCGGATCACCAAGGAGTTGCTGCGCAACACCGTCGAACTCGTCACCGGTATCCACTCCACCGTCGGTGAGGCGATGGACGACCTCGACGAGTCGCTCGACCTGTTGCGGCGGGCGGCGAACCCGCTCGGCGTGGATCTGATCTGCGCGGGAACGCACCCGTTTGCACAGTGGTCGACCCAATTAGTCACGCGCACACCGGATTACGACGAGCTGATCGAACGCACCCAATGGTGGGGCCGTCAGATGCTCATCTGGGGTGTGCACGTCCACGTCGGTGTGTCCTCGCCGCAGAAGGTGTTCCCGATCCTCAACGCGCTGCTGCAGCGGTACCCGCATCTGCTCGCGCTGTCGGCGTCCTCACCGATGTGGGCCGGCGTCAACACGGGGTACGCGAGTAATCGTGCGCTGATGTTCCAGCAACTTCCCACCGCTGGACTGCCGTACCAGTTCGCGAACTGGGGGCAGTACGAGGATTTCATCAGCGACCAGATGAAGACCGGGGTGATCACCAAGATCGGCGGGATGCACTGGGACATCCGGCCGGCGCCGCGGTGGGGCACCATCGAGGTCCGCGTCTTCGACGGCATCTCCACCCGCGCCGAACTCAGTTCCCTCGTCGCGCTCGTGCACTGCCTGATCGTCGACCTGGACCGGCGTTTCGAGGCGGGTGAGAACCTGCCCA
Organism: Rhodococcus sp. IEGM 1305; assembly: GCF_030058635.1. Taxonomy (NCBI): domain Bacteria; kingdom Bacillati; phylum Actinomycetota; class Actinomycetes; order Mycobacteriales; family Nocardiaceae; genus Rhodococcus; species Rhodococcus sp. IEGM 1305. The sequence goes on along the minus strand of NZ_JASHKX010000039.1, from coordinate 17,711 downwards.
ACTTGCAGCCGTGGCACGTTAAGGAGAACAAGTGGCGGGCCGCGCGGTACGGGCTCGACGCCGAAATCATTCTCGACGAGGACAGCAACGAGCGACTCGTCACCGACGACCTGAACGACCTGCTCGAGAAGCTGGCCCCGACCGCCGTGCGACTCGGCTGCGCGGACGAATTGGCCGCCGTCGCCGAGATTCCCCGTCGCGGGGCGTCCTACCAGCGGCAACGTCAGGTCGCGGAGGCGACCGGCGGTGACCTTGTGGCCGTGGTCGATGCGTTGGTAAAGGAGCTCGGGACCTGAAAGACGGTCTCGGGCAGGACACTCGTCCACTTCCCGTTCACGTGTTGTTTACACTTGGCGGGTGTCGATCGACGATGTTGCCGTTGTACGGCCGGGTGGGTCCGTCGATCGTTCCCGCATGTTCGTGGCGGGCGGGGCGCTCGGGGTGGCGATCCTGCTGGTGGTCGTCCAATCGGTCGCGTCCATACAGGGTTTCCAGGGTCCCCTCGAAAGCCTTTTCCACGACTACGTCCTGACCCCCAAGTCGGCGTCGGTCCCGTGGGCCGGCCTCGCGCTGGCGATGGTCGGGCTCACCAATCGCCAGCGCGTCGTGGCACTCGCCGCCGCGGCCGGCATCGATATCGTGGTCGCCGCGGTGCGCTATCTGTCCGGTGGACCGCTGACCGTCGGAAACGGCGCGACCTGGGTACTCACCGGGGTGGGCGTGTATGCGGCGGTCCGCTGGACCGGCGACCACCGGCGCAGCGCCCTCAAGGGTGTCGGCCTCGGTGCGCTGCTGATTCTCGCGACCAAATTCGGCGACGCCTGGCTGCAGGTCACGATCATGGCCGGGCCGATGGTCCTCGACGAATACGCCCAGCTGGCCGACCACGCGCTGGGCAGCCCGTCGTGGCACCTGGGGCAGTTCGTCGACGCCCTCGGACCCGTCGGCTACGGCATCCTCCACTGGGTCTACATCGAACTGCCGGTCGCGGCCATCGCGGTGGCCGTCTACCAGCTGCGGAACGGCTGGCCGTCGCACTACCTGGTGCGCACGTTCCTGCTGATCGGTCTCATCGGTCCCGTGTTCTACGTGCTGTTCCCGGTGGTCGGACCGATCTTCGCGTTCGGCACCGAAGGGCTGGGGTTCCAGGTCAGCGACTACTGGCCCAACGTCGTCCCGACACCCGACTTCGCGCCCGAACCGATGTCGTTCGATTCGACGACCCCCCGCAACTGCATGCCGAGCCTGCACACGGCGTGGGCCCTCGCCCTGTTCATCCACTCCCGGCAGGGCGCCTGGTGGCTGCGCCTCGGCGGCACGTTCTGGCTGGTGTGCACGCTGACGGCGACCCTCGGGTTCGGCTACCACTACGGCGTCGACCTGGTCGCCGGCGCCGTTCTGTGCCTCACCATCGAATCCGCGTTGCGCGACCCCGAACGGGGGTGGGGCTGGTTCCGGGTCCGTCTCGTCGGAGGCGGCGCGCTGGTGCTGGCCGGACTGCTCCTCAGCTACCGCTACCTCGCGGTGCCGATGGGCCGATTCCCCGAGGTGTCCGGACCGCTCGTCCTCGGTGCCCTCGCCGCGATGAGCCTCGGGTTCTACGCGACGTTCTTCGCCCGGCCCGACACCGCACTCGCGCGGTGGGGAAGTTGCGCGAAGGCAGCGGTCACTGATGTTCTGGCGGCTCCAACTCGTTGATCATCAACAGCCCGTCCTGATCTCGCTGCTCCCGGTACGCCACCCGTCCGACGCTGTGCGCGATGACCGGCGCGGTGAACAGGGTGAAGATGCCGACGAGGATCAGCATCCAGATGTCGACGTTGCCACGCAGTTCGAGGACAGCGCCCGCGAGAACCATGATGAGACCGACCACCTGCGGTTTGGTGGCGGCGTGCATGCGGCGCAGGGTGTCCGGGAATCGCACGATGGCGATGGCGGCCGTCAGTGCGAGCAGGGAGCCGCACAGCATGAGCGTGGCCCCGATGACGTTCAGCACGGTGGTCACGACTTGTCACTCACCCGGAACCGGGCCACCGACACCGAACCGATGAACCCCACCAGCGACAACGCGACGATGGCGGGCACGATCGTCGTGTCGCCGGTGTACGCGGCCCACACGGCGAGCCCGCACATGGCGAGCGCGATCAGGGTGTCGAGAGCGACGAGGCGGTCCAGCGAGTTGGGCCCGTCGAGCAGCCGGAACGTCGTCAGGACCCCGGCGACGACCAGGATGATTCCGGATATGACCGAGACGACTGTCATGAGCTGCCCTCCTGAGTGGGGTCGTCGTACTGCAGGTCGCGGTTGTGCCAGGGGCTCGGTTTCCAGTCGGAGTCGCGTTCGAACGCCTCGATGAACAATCGTTCCAACTGCGCGACCGTGCGGTAGAACTGGCTGACCGCCTTCTGCGAGCCCATGTCCAGGACGTGCACGTAGACGATCCGCCGCACCTGGTCGATCTCGAGAACCATGGTGCCCGGAATGAGGTTCAGGACGTCGATGCACAGCGTCAGGACGAGGTCCGACTTGATCCCCAGCTGGTAGCGCAGGACCCCGGTGACGGGCGGCGGCCCGGGCCGGAGCGCGAGGTACGCGATCTGGAGGCTCGACTGGAGCGAGTAGTACACGAACATCATCGCCAGCCGGAGCAGCGGCAGGACGTGCACCCGGCCCTCCACGGGCACCCGCGGCAGCGGCATGAGCACCATGATGAGCGCACCGACGGCGAGCCCGCCGAGAATGTTGCCCCAGCTGACGTTGCCCCACAACAGGATCCACACCGCCATCAGCCACAGCAGCGCGCCGAACTGGAGAAGTCTCTCGCGTTTCATCGCGGTGCCTCCTGCGCTTCGCCGCCGGGGTGCCCGCCGAGGACGGCGTCGATGTAGATGGACCGGTTCTGCAGATCGCTCGCCGCGCGATCGCTGATCTGGATGATCTGGCCGGCGAACACCGTCATCGCCAGCCCCACGGCGACGAGGGCGACGGTGGGGATGAGCATCATCGCGGGGATACGGCCCACGTCGGCGCGGTCGTCGAACGAGATGTCGGCCTCGGACTCGTCGAGCAGCGCCGACGGGCTGACGTCCGCGAGGTCACCCTCGGGGGCGTCGGCGCGGGCCCGCCAGAACGCCTTGGTCCACACGCGGGCGACGACGTACAGCGTGAGGAGGCTGGTGAGGGTGCCGCCCGCGACGAGGATCCACGCCAGCACGCTCGCATCCGCCGAGCCGGCTTGCAGCAGCGCGACCTTGCCGATGAACCCGGAGAACGGGGGAATGCCGCCGAGGTTGAGGGCCGGGACGAGGAACACGATGGCCAGGACGGGGCTCGCCGCGGCGAGCCCGCCCAGACGTCGCAACGACGACGACCCGGCCTGGCGTTCGATCAGACCGACCACCAGGAACAGTGTGGTCTGCACCAGAATGTGGTGGGCCACGTAGTAGATGGCGCCCGACAGCCCCGACTGGGTGGACAGCGCGACACCGAACACCATGTACCCGATGTGGCTGACCAGGGTGAAGGACAGTAGTCGTTTGATGTCGCTCTGCGCGATCGCACCGAGGATGCCGACGAGCATCGTCAGGAGGCCGCACACCATCAGCACGTTGTCGAGTTCGCCCTCCGGGAAGAGCAACGTGTGCGCGCGGATGATCGCGTACACACCCACCTTGGTGAGGAGGCCGGCGAACACGGCGGTGACCGGGGCGGGCGCGGTGGGGTAGGAGTCGGGCAGCCACGTCGACAGCGGGAACACCGCCGCCTTGATGCCGAACGCCACGAGCAGCACACCGAAGATGGCGGTGCGCGTGCCAGACGGGATGCCGTCGAGGCGGGTGGCCATGTCGGCGAGGTTGAGGGTTCCGGTGGCCGCGTAGGCGAACGCAATACCCGCCAGGAAGATCAGCGACGACACCATCGACACCATCACGTACGACACACCCGCACGGACGCGGTCGGCGCTCGCACCGAGCGTCAGCAGCACGAAGCTGGCGGCGAGGAGCACCTCGAAGCCGACGTACAGATTGAACAGGTCGCCCGCCAGGAACGCGTTGGAGATGCCCGCCGTCAGCGCCAGATACGTCGGCAGGAAGATCGAGACGGGCTGGTCCTCACTGCCGTCGCGGATACCCTGACCCACGGCGTACGCCATGACGGCGAGCAACACGATCGACGAGACCACCAGCATCATCGCGGACAGCCGGTCGACCACCAGCGTGATGCCGATCGGCGAATCCCAGCCACCCACCTGAATGGCCGTCGTCCCGTCGCGGTCGGCCAGGAACAGCAGCAGTCCGGACACGACGAGGACGCCGATCAACGCGACGAGCGTGATGATCCGCTGGGCCCGCGGACGACGGCCGAGCACCAGCGTGGCCGCGGCGGCGAGCATCGGGACGAGGACAGGCAGCGGCGCGAGGGCCGTGATCATGTGCGGGGAAATGGTCACGACTTCTCCCCGATCCCGGCCTTGTCGGAGTCCTCTTCGTCGTCGAAGTCACCCTCGTGCAGGTCTTCGTAGCATTCGAGGTCTTCGAGGTTCTTCAGCTCTTCCAGGGGAATGGGGTTTCCGTCCTTGTCGAATGCGTCGCCGCTGAAACTCGGCTCGCCGGTGACCGGGTCGTCGGAGCGGTCGCGGTCGGGTGCCTCGGCGGGCGACCGGCGCCGCAGGACCTTGGTGTCCTCGGGGTCGTTCTCGACGGCGTCCTGCGTGGTGATCTTGAACGACCGGTACGCGAGCGCGAGCACGAAGCCGGCGATGCCCATCGTGATGACGATCGCCGTCAGGATCATCGCCTGAGCCAGCGGGTCGGCCATCGACTCGTGAATGGACTCGCGGCCGACAATGGGCGGATTGCCGTCCGTACCGCCGGACGTGAGGATCAGGAGATTGATGCCGTTGCCGAACAGCAGCAGTCCCAGCAGCATGCGGGTGATGCTGCGTTCGATGAGCAGGTAGACGCCGGCCGACACCAGGACGCCGATGATGACGAGAAATCCGATGTTCGCGCTCACCGCTGGTTCACCTCGATCTGTGCGTCGAGACGCGCCCCGAGACTGCGGAGCACGTCGAGTACGAGACCGACCACGATGAGATACACACCCAGGTCGAAGAACAGGGCGGTGACCATCTTGACGTGGCCGACCAGCGGCAGCGTCACCTCGAACACCGCGGAGGAGAGCGCCGGGGCGCCGAGGAACAGCGACGCCAGCGCGGTGCCCGCGGCAAGCGTGAGCCCGAGGCCCAGGATCTTGCCCGCGTCGATCGGGACAGTTTCGCCGAGTTCGTACCGTCCGCCGGCGAGGTACCGCAGGACCAGCGCGAGACCGGCCGTGAGGCCGCCGGCGAACCCGCCGCCGGGCGCGTTGTGACCGGCGAAGAAGAAATAGACCGACAACACCATGATGGTCGGGAAGATCAGCCGGGTCGTCACCTCGAGGACCAGGGACCGGTGTTTCGGATCGATGAGGTCGCCGCCGAGTAGCCACGTGGTCTCGGAATGCGACGCCGACGAATCGGCCGTGACCGCGGGAGCGTCGGACACCCGGGGGGCGCTGCCGAAGCGGCGGTTGCGGAACACCAGGCTCGCGACACCCGTGGCCGCCACCAGCAGCACCGAGATCTCACCGAGCGTGTCCCAGGCACGGATGTCGACGAGCAGGACGTTGACGACGTTCTTGCCGTTGCCGAGGTAGTACGCCGCGTCGGGGAGTCGCTCGTAGATCGGCACCGAGTTCCGGGCATTGATGGCGTACGCGCCGATCGTGGTGATGGTGGCACCGACCGCGACCGCCAGCAGTGCCCGCGGAATCTTGAATCCGATGGCCCGGCGCTCGTCGACCTCGGCGGGCAGCTTCCGGAACACGAGCACGAAGATGACGAGCGTCAGCGTCTCCACCAGGAACTGGGTGAGTGCGAGGTCGGGGGCACCGTGGAGGGCGAACAGCACACCGCAGCCGTAACCGCTGAGACCGACGAGGATCACGCTGGCCAGACGGTTGCGCATCACCGTGGCGGCGAGCGCGGCCGCGACCATCATCAGCCCGATCACGAACTGCACCGGCGAATCCCACAACCGGACGTCGGCGCCCGTATTCGTGCCGACGACGAGCAGGACCAGCGGCACCACCACGAGGGTGCCGAGGATGGTCGCCTGGGTCAGCGGCAGCGAACCGCGCTGGGTGGCGCCGGTCAGCCGCATCGACAGCGCGTCCATGCCGCGCAGCGTCGCGTCGTAGATGCGGTCGGCGTTGCCGAGCGGAGGATGCTCGAACCGCAACCGGTTGACCCAGCGCTGCGCCACGAAGAGCGCGGTGCCGACGGCGAACACCAGCAGGGTGAGCGCCAGCGCGGTGTTCATGCCGTGCCACAGCGCGAGGTGGTAGTCGGAGACGCCCTCGGCGGGCAGGGTCTGCGAGTACGGCGTCAGCAGCTTCTCGAGCTGCGACGCCGCGAGTCCCGCCGCCAGGCTCAGTACCGAGAGAACGGCGGGCGCGCCGAGGAACAACGGTCCGGGTGCGTGCATGCCCTGCACGGCCGGGCTCGGCCGCGCGAGCCGCTTGCGACCGAAGGCTCCCCACATGAAGCGCACGCTGTAGGCGAGCGTCAGGATCGAACCGAACACCACGACGCCGACGGTGACGATCCGTGCCGGGTCGGCCAGGACGGTCGTGCTCAGCAGGGAGTCGAATGCGGCTTCCTTGCCGACGAACCCGAGGAACGGGGGAAGCCCGGCCATGCTCGCCGCGGCCAGTGCGGCGACGACCGCGAGCGCGGGCGCACGGTCGCCGAGGTGCGCGAGCTTGCGGATGTCGCGGGTGCCCGTCGTGTGGTCGATGATGCCGACCACCATGAACAGCGCGGCCTTGAACATCGCGTGCGCGACCACCATCGTCATGCCGGCGAGCGCGGCGTCGCGGGTGCCGAGGCCGACCAGCACCATCATGAAACCGAGCTGGCTGACGGTGCCGAACGCGAGCACCAGTTTGAGGTCGAAGGCGCGCATCGCCCGCCACCCGGCGAGGACCATCGTCAGCAGGCCGAGCGTGATGATCGTGAACCGCCAGGGCGCCGAGTCGGCGAAACCGGGCGACAGTCTGGCCACGAGAAAGATGCCGGCCTTCACCATGGCCGCGGCGTGCAGATAGCCGCTGACCGGGGTCGGGGCGGCCATCGCTCCGGGCAGCCAGAAGTGCAGCGGCACGATCGCGGACTTCGACAGCGCGCCGATGAGGACCAGCACGACGGCGACACCGGCGAGCCAGCCGCGAGGTGCGACCTCGATCAGTTCGGACAGGTTGTACGTGCCGCTCACCTGGCCGAGGATGATGATGCCGACCAGCATGGCCAGACCACCCGCGGTGGTGACGAGCAGCGCCTGCGTTGCCGCCCGGCGACTCGACGCGCGTTCGGCGTAATGCCCGACCAGCAGGAACGACAGGACCGTCGTCAGTTCCCAGAATATGTACAGCAGCAACATGTTGTCGCTGGCGACGAGGCCGAACATGGCGCCGGCGAAGGCCACCATCTCGGCGGCGAAGATGCCGAGACGAGGTTCGTCGTCGGTGAAGTAACGCGCACAGTAGACCAGGATCAGCGTGCCGATGCCCAGCACCAGCACCGACATGATCGCGGCCAGCGGATCGAACCAGAAGTCGAGGTCCATCGACAGGCCCGGAGCCCACACGATGGACACAGTCTGCTCCGTGCCCCAGTTCGCGATCACCCAACCGAGCGACGCCAGCGGGACGAGGGAGAGAGGGTAGAAACCGTTGCGGCCGAACTTGCGCACCACAAGCGGAGCCAGAACGGCGGCAACGGCATGGGCGAGCAGAACAGCAAGCAAAAGGCACTCCGTCGGGGGTCAGCGGGCGGCGGGGTGTCGGAACGAAACGAACCGAGTCGTGTAGACCGTTCGCTTAGCTAGCGAACTGGGCTACGGGGTACATCCTACTGGGTCGGTTATTCGGACTCGCAATCGCGGCAAATCGGACTATTGGGGCGCGTGTGTTATGGGCGGCCGACCGGACTGTTCTATCTTGTGACGGTGCCCGCCGAGATCCGAACCGCCGCGCTCGCCCACATCCGCGACCGAAAACTCCTCCAGACCCGATCGGTGGGGAAGACCGCGTTCTACATGGCAGGCGGAAAGATCGATCCCGGCGAGAACGCCGAACAGGCTCTGCACCGCGAGATCCGGGAGGAACTCGACGCCCGAATCGTCGATGGGACGCTCGAACATCTGGGGGTCTTCGAGGCGCCCGCGTACGGACATCCCGAGGGCACCGACCTGCACATGACCTGCTTCCTCGCCGAACTGAGCGCCGAGCCGCGGCCGACGAGCGAGATCGCCGAACTCCGGTACTTCACCGTCGACGAATACGCGGCCATGCCCGACGTCGCGCCCGGCTCGATGCTCGTGTTCCGCCGGCTTCAGTCGCTCGGCCTCCTCGACTAGCTGCCTTCCGGGGTACTGCGCCGCTCGTGCACCGAGTAGACGCAGAACGCCACGACGAGCAGCATCACGAAGCCGACGAGATGGTCGGACGCAGCGGTCGAGGCAGGCGACGACGGCAGACGGTGTTCGCTGCTCGCGCCCGAGTAGACCACCCGGCTGCGGGGAACGGTGGTCGCCGCCACGAACACCAGCGACGCGAACGGCAACGCGAAACCGAGTACCGCGACCGGCGCCGACCCCGGCAAAGCGGTGGCGAGCGCGAAACCCGTGCCGCAACCCAGCACGGCCAGCCGGATCAGCAGTGCGACGCCGTCGTCGCCGAAGTCGGGCCACACGGCGGCGAGCAGCGGAACGACGGCGGCCAGGCAGAGTCCCCACTGCGGGCGCCGCCACTTCGGCGGGACCCGGACCGCCACCGCGATTCCCGCGGCGAGAGCGACGACGCCGACCGCCAGCAACGCCGGCGCGGGCGTCGTCACCCGCGGAGTGCGGAGGTCGTCGAGGACGAGCACGGCCGCCGCGGTGACACCGGTCGCGGCGAGCAGGAAGCGTCCGTCGATCCCCGGGAACCGGCGTGCGATCAGCACCGTGGCCGTCAGAATCACGGCGAGCGAGAACGCGACGATCAGCCAGACCGTCAGGGGCTCGCCGAATTCCTGATCGTCGATCCACGCCCCGAACAACCGGTTGAGCAGGGCGAGAGCCACGGCGCCGACCAGCGCGGTCAGCAGGGTCCTCCGGTCCGGACGCTGCACCCGGAACTGCGACCGCGCCACCAACGCCGACGCGAGCGCGAGCACGAGAACTCCCAGCAGCAGCCACTGCGGGGGTTCGCCGATCGCGGAGGTGCTCATACTCGCGGGCTCGACGTACGCGGTGTCACTACGCGGCAGTCGCTGCACACTCGCGAGAAGGAACGCGCTCGCGACACCGAGAGTCAGCGCCAGATGCGAAACCCAGCGACCCCACACCGCGGCGACCGCCGCGCCCAGCAGGAACCCGGCAGTCGCGGTCTTCGCGAAGTGCAGGGCGATCAGCGTGTCGACCCCGCCGGCATTCGGCACCGCCCAGCGCGCGCCGATCAGGGCGAGCGCGCACGCCGCCGCCAGGATCCACGACACCCGCCGGGAGCCGGACCGTTGCAGACCGGCCACCGCGACGACAGCGAGAACGAGAGCCACCACGACACCCGTCGGCTGGCTGCTGAGCCACCGCTCGATCTCCCGGTCGGACGCGTTGATCGTCCAGGCCCGGTTGCGGGGATTGGTGAGGACGAAACCGGCCAGTGCGCCGGACGCGAGAGCAGCCGCGGCCGACAGAGGTTCCCGGAAGTCCATTCGCTCACGGTACTCGAGCGGGAAGGAATGGAAATGGCGAACCCGGCGTTGGCACCGAAGGCGTGCCCGAGAACGACTTCGATCGAATACAACCGAGGCGAGGAGCCCACCTATGACGTCGATCAACGAGAAGGCCACCACCCTGCTGGGGCTGCACCAGCCCGGCAACCCGGTCATCCTTCCCACCGTGTGGGATGCCTGGTCCGCGAATCTGGCTGTGTCCGATGGGTTTCAGGCGCTGACCGTCGGGAGCCACCCGGTATCCGACTCGATCGGCAAGCCCGACAACGAGGGGATCACGTTCGACGAGCTGCTGCACCGCATCTCGCAGATCACCGCGGCGGTGGAGTTGCCGCTGTCGGTCGACATCGAATCGGGATACGGGCTCGAGCCCGCCCGGCTGATCGAAGGTCTGATCGGCGCGGGAGCCGTGGGCCTGAACATCGAGGACACGGTCCACAGCGAGGGCGGGCGGCTCCGCGAACCGCAGGAGCACGCCGACTTCGTCGGAGGGCTGCGGCAAGCGGCCGACGCTGCCGGCGTCCACGTGGTCGTGAATGCGCGCACCGACCTGTTCGTGAAGCAGGTGGGCGACGAGTCCGACCGTGTCGACCGCGCGATCGCTCGGCTGAAGCTCGCCGCCGAGGCCGGCGCCGACGTGCTGTACCCCGTGGGCCGTCACGACGACGCCACCCAGAAGCGGCTCACGTCGGAGCTCCCGCTGCCCGTCAACGCCATCGGCCTGCCCGATCAGGACGATCCGGCGAGCTTCGGGCCGCTCGGCGTCGCGCGGGTGAGCTTCGGGCCTTTCTTCCAGGCCGCCCTCGCCGCACACGCGGCTACGCTGCTCGGCCGCTGGTCCTGACCCGTGAGTACTTGTTAACCGCGGGCGGTTGACAAGTACTCACGGGCGCGACAGCGCATAGGACTCGAGGTGCGCCACTTGCTCGGGATCGAGTGAGGGGCGCACCTTTTCGCGTGCCTCGGCCACGTCGGCCGCGGTGACGTCGGCGGCGTCGATGTTCCGGCGCATGGCGGCCAGCGCGGCTTCCCGCAGCAGCGCCGAGCAGTCGGCGGCCGAGTAGCCGTCGAGGTCGTCGGCAAGGGCGTCGAGGTCGACGTCGTCGGCGAGGGGCACCGACTTCCCGGATGTCCGCAGGATCGCGCGGCGGGCCTCGCCGTCCGGCGGCGGCACGAACACCAGCCGCTCCAGGCGGCCGGGGCGCAGCAACGCCGGGTCGATGAGGTCGGGCCGATTGGTGGCGCCGACGACCACCACGTCGCGCAGCGGTTCGACGCCGTCGAGTTCGGTGAGCAGGGCGGCCACCACCCGATCGGACACCCCGGAGTCGGAGCTCTGGCCGCGCCGCGGCGCGAGGGCGTCCACCTCGTCGAGGAAGATCAGTGACGGGGCCGAATCCCGCGCCCGCTGGAACAGTTCGCGGACGGCCTTCTCGGACGCGCCCACCCACTTGTCCATCAGCTCGGCGCCCTTGACGGCGTGCACACTCAGGTGCCCCGAACTTGCCAGCGCCCGAACGAGATAGGTCTTGCCGCAACCGGGCGGACCGTACAGCAGCACTCCGCGCGGGGGATCGACGCCGAGGCGGGCGAACGAATCCGGATGCTGCAACGGCCACAGGACCGCCTCGGTCAGCGCCTGCTTGGTCTCCACCATGTCCCCGACGTCGTCGAGGGTGAGGGTGCCGATCGCGAGTTCCTCGCTGCCCGACCGCGACAGCGGGCGGATGACGTCGAGCGCGCCGAGCAGGTCGTCCTGTGTGAGTGCGGGGTCGACGGGTTTCCTGGTGGCGCGTGAGGCGGCCCGCAGGGCCGCTTCCCGGCACAGCGCGGCGAGGTCGGCGACGACGAACCCCGGTGTGCGGGCCGCGATCGCGTCGAGGGCGATGCCGTCGGTGGGGACCTTCCGCAGAAGCAGTTCCAGCAGCGCCCGGCGGGTGGAGCCGTCGGGCAGGGTCAGGGTGAGTTCGCGGTCGCACAGGTCCTGCCCGCGCAACCTGGTGTCGACCGACTCGGGGTGCGCCGACGTCGCGACGAACGCGACCCCGACGGTGTCGACTGCGCGGCGGAGTTGTTCGACGATCAGCGCGGACACCGGCTCCGGGGTGGCGGGCAGCAGGGCATCGATGTCGGTGATCAGCAGGACGCCGCCGCTGCGGATCGCGTCGACCGCCGCGGTGACCCGCTGCAACCGTGAGTCGGCTTCCAGCGCGCCGGCACTCGGCCCGTCGAGTTCGACGAGTCGCCGGGAGGCGAGCACCGCGCGGGCGAGCGTCGCCTTCCCGACACCGGCGGGCCCGGTCACCAGGACGCCCAGATGGGGTGAGGCCCCGAGCTTGCGGAGCAGTTCGGGTTCGTCGAGTGCCAGTCCGAGCCACTCGGTGAGTTTGGCTGCCTGGGTGTGGGCACCCACCAGGTCCTCGACCGGAACCGGGGGAACCTCCTCGGCGGGCCGGACGGGCGGCGCGGGCAGCCGGGTCGGGGCCGTGGACACCGTTGCGCGCACACCCTCGCCCCACCCGACCGCGGTGTTGGGCTGCACGCTCACCGGACCACCGGCCGGGTCGACCCCGGTGACGGTGAGCAACTCGGACGTCCAGGCGACACCGAACGTCCGGGACAGTGCCTGCGTCGCGGGGGCGGTGCTGGTGCCGGGGCCCAGATCGCGGGGGAGCAGCGACACCGTGTCGCCGACCGTGAGGACCTTGCCGAGCAGGGCGTGACGCAGGGTGACGTCGGAGACGGAGTTGACGGCCAGATTCGACCCGCTGACCGTCACCGTCTTCCCGCCGTACACCGTCACCGGTGTCACGACAACCGTGCTGTTCTCGGTCAGCCCGGCGTTGGACAGCGTCACGTCGTCGAGGAGTGCAGTCCCGGTGGGGGTTCCGGACGGCGCGCGACCTGCCACCGCGGCGGTGCGGCGCGCGCCGACGAGGGCGATCGCGTCCCACTCGCGGAGGCCGAGCGCGGCCAGGGCTTCCGGATGCAGCCGGACCACGCCGCGCCGGGTGTCGGCGGCCGAGGTGTTCAGTCGGACTGTGAGCGCAAGTTCCGGGGAGGTCACGCCGTCGAGCCTACGTGCGGGAGCGAACTATCGGGCCCGGGGACGACGCAGTCCGAGCCGTGCGGCGGATCGCCTGCCACGGGCGTCGGGCTGACGCCGGATGGCCCGCCGCTCGGACGGCTTGATGTCCCACGTCTCGGGTCGCGCGGCCACCCACCGCTTTGAGTGGACCGCGAACGGAATGTGCCCGAGGTACACCGCGACGAGCGCGATCAGCAGGATGTACGGGTAGGTGACCAGAGCCGCCGCCGCGAGCGCCACGAGGACGAGCAGACCGGCCGCCATGTGCGGGGGCACCGACACCGTCTTCAGTGCGAGCGTGGGGATCCGGCTGACGATCAGCGCCGCGGAGATCACGGTCCACGCCACGACGACGGGATACGACGACCACCAGCCGTCGCCCCACTGCGCCGCGGCTGCCAGCGGGGTCAGCGCGACCAGGGCACCCGCGGGCGCCGGGACACCCGTGAAGTACTCGTTGGCGTAACCCGGCATGTCGTCCTCGTCGAGGAGCGTGTTGAACCGGGCCAGCCGCAGCACGATGCTCACCGCGTAGATCAGGGCGATGATCCAGCCGAAACTCTGGCCGTCCAGCAGCGTGACGTAGAGGACCAGGGCCGGGGCGACGCCGAACGAGATGGAATCGGCGAGCGAATCCAGTTCGGCACCCATCTTGCTGGTGGCGTCGAGCATGCGCGCGATCCGACCGTCGAGCGAGTCGAGGACCGCGGCCGCACCGATCATGGCCAACGCCGTTCCCAGGTCGCCGTCGAGCGCGAACTTGACGGCGGACAGCCCCGCACACAGCGCGAGGATCGTGACCACGCTCGGCAGGAGCCGGACCGCCTGCTGGGGTCGACCCCTCCGCTGCTGCTTCGCGTTGGCGATCACGGCAGTTGAGCGATGACGGTCTCGGCACCGATCGTCCGCTGTCCTCGCTCGGCGAGCAATGTGGTGCCCGCCGGGAAGTACGTGTCGACGCGGGAGCCGAACCGGATCAGGCCGTACGTGTCTCCGATCGGGAGGGTGTCGCCGACCTTGGCGTCGCAGACGATCCGGCGAGCGAGCAGACCGGCGATCTGCACGACGGCGACGTCGTGGCCCTCCGGGGTGTGCAGCAGCATGCTGTTGCGTTCGTTGACCTCGCTGGCGTCGGCGAGGTCGGCGGAGAGGAACTGACCCGGCCGGTGGACGACCTTCGTGACCTCACCGCCGACAGGACTGCGCTGGACGTGCACGTCGAGCACGGACAGGAAGATGCTGACCCGGGGGAGCGGCTCGGTGCCCATGTCGAGTTCGGACGGCGGGACCGCGGAGTCGACGAGCGCGACCTCGCCGTCGGCGGGTGCGACCACGACGCCGACACGGTTCGGCGGAACACGGTGCGGATGCCGGAAGAACGCGGCGCACGCTGCGGCGGAGGTCAGCGCTCCACGCCGGACCCACTTGCGCTTGCGGCCGAGGACGGCCACACCGAGTGGCGCGAGGACGAAGGGCAGCCCGGCCGGGTGCAGGGGCGGAACTGCTCCGCGGACGAGGTCGACGATGTGCCCGACGCTCGTGGATTGCGGGGTTCCGGGGGGTGTGGGCTTGCGTGCCACGGGCTCCTCTAACTGTGTCGGACGGACGTGCTGCCTGCGCGCCATCGCGCCGCACCCACAGATTACGTGAGCGCTACCGGCTGCAACGGCATCAGGAGAGAGTACGCACTCGCGGGGTCCGATGTGTGAACGGATCGTGGCCGGATGGCGAGCGGGGTGATGGGTCCACCCACCTGGAATGTCAACTGCTCACCCGGCAGCGCGTCGACGGCTTCGAGGAGAAAACCGGTGTTCACCTGCACCTGGAAGCGCACGGGCTGCTCCGTCCCCTGTCTGCCGACGACGATCTCGCCCGACTCGAGAACGCCGAGATCCACTCGGTCGCCGGCGTCGGCGAGGAGTGCACGCAGGTCCGCCGAGGAGAAGGTGTGTTCGATTCCGCGGTCGAGGGGCGACAGACTGCGATGGTCGGGAAACGCACCGTCGACGAGGCGGGTGCCGAGCTGTTCGGCGCCGCAGCGGAGGGTGATGCTGTCGGCGCCGACGACGACGGTCACCGTGTCGTGGCGACCCAGCAACCCGGCCGCGTCGTCCAGGAACGTGCACGGGACGACGGCGGAGATCGGTGCGTCCGGCGGTTCGAGGAGGGGCACCGTTCCCACCGCCAGCCGGTAGCGGTCGGTGGTGACGAGCCGCAGCACGTCGTGGTCCGTTTCCAGGAGGCAGCCGCGCAACACCGGGAACGCCGAGTCCGGGTCGGCGGCGAACCGCACCGAGCCGAACGCGGTGAGGAGGTCGGTGGTGCGGAGGACGACAGTGCACTCCCGCGCCGCTCGCGCGTCGAGCAGGCGGTGAATCCTTGCCAGTTCGCGCCGGGCGTCGTCGAGCCCCTTCACGAGCCGGCTGAGATGCCGGTCGAGGAGCCCGTGAGCGTCCGTCCCGCTCAGCACGGCCGCCATGTCCTTCACCGGCACACCCACCCGGCGCATCGCGGCGACGAGGACCGCTGAATCCACGTGCCGGTCGGCGTACCAGCGGTAACCCGTGCGCGGGTCGACCACGTGTGGGGTGAGCACACCCGCCTTGTCGTAGAACCGCAGCGCGCTGACCGACAGACCGGACGCCCGGGCGAGTTCACCGATGCTGAGCACGGTGCTCACTCTGCCCCTGCGGTCCGACAGCCTCGGCGTCGAGTTCTGCGCGGAGCCGCTCGACGGCCCCGCGGATCATCCGGCCATATCCGTTGTCGGTGAGGTGTTCGCAGCTCTGCGTGGCCCGATCGAGATGGTGGCGTGCCTCGGACGACTGGCCGAGCGCGTGATGAGCGGCCGCGACGTTGAGGTGCAGCGACGGGTAGAACCCCGCGACCCGGAGCGAGGAGTGATGCTGCCGGGCTCGGTCGTCGGTCAGCGAGTCGGCGGCGGCGAGGGCCCGCAGATCCCAGCGCAGTTCCTCGGCGGGGTCGGTCTGGACGTCCGCCATGTAGTGGGCCAGCGTGACGACGTGCAGCGGATCCGGTGTGTCGTCGCCGGGACCGGCGAGGGCGTCCCACACCTCCTCGAAGATGCGTCGGGCGCCCTCCCGGTCACCCGCTACTGCCAGTTCCTGTCCCTGCGCGATCCTCGCCATGACGGCGTCGGGTGTGTCCATGCGGACCACGCTGAGGCCTCGACCAGGTCGAGGGTCAACCGGACTACGTGCGTTCGGCGGCCGACTTGATGCGGGCGAGAGTGGTGTTCATGCCGTTCACGAGCTCGACCTCGAAGTCCTCGTTGCCGCCGAGAACGGTCTTGACCAGGAACTGCGACACCTTCGACGTCCCGGTCGGGGCTTCACGGCGCTCGGTGACCTTGGTTCCGCCTGCCGTCGGCTCGAGTTCGTACGACCAGATGGTGCGGTTCTCGAGGATCCGGAACGCGATGGTCTTGTTCGGCTGGAACTTCACGACCTTCGACGTGGTCGGCCACACGAGAAAGCCCTTGCGGTTGATGTTGACGGTTTTGGTGCCCTCTTCGACGACGCCGCCGAGGACGCGCATCGTGCGGCACTGGGGGCTCCATTCGCCCATCCGATTCAGATCCGACACGACGGCCCACACGTCTTGCGGGGTCGCGTCGATGTCGATGCTTGCTTCGAGGGTGTTTGCCATCGGCTGTCTCCAGTCAGGGAAGGTGGTACGTAAGGTAACAATTACTTTGACGTCATGGTAGGCGCTCGTGCCGGAGAGGTGTGCGGTAGGTCACTGAATTCTCGTCCCGACCGCAGTTTTCCAGCACTTCCGCGCGCCTCATCGAAACCGTGTAACCAAAGGGGCACGATGGGCGATGAGTCAAGAGCGCGACGAAATGTCGCCGGTGCAATGGCGCAAATGGAAAGTTGTCGAGTCGGTGTTCGGAAGTGATCGGTAGTGAATGTTCATTCGATCCTGCGGTGGGACCGCAGCCCTCTCCCTCTACTCGAATCAGCCCGATTGCAAGGACGTCCGTCCTCGTGGCCGAGTGAAAAACTCGAACGTCTGATGACGCCACGCGAAATCGAGGAAGCTCTCCGCGGCCGGTTGTAGACGCCGTCGTCGCTCCCGCAATCCCGTCACTCTCCGCCCGGCCCCGGGGGAGACTGGGGGTTGTGGGAGCCGAAGAGTCTGTCGTGGTCGGAACCGGAGCGGTCTCCGCCGAAGAAGTGATCCGGGTGGCGCGTCTCGGCGCGCCGGTACGGATCTCGCGGGACGCGATGTCGGCCATGGCGGAAACCCGGAAGCGCATCGAGGCGCTGGCCGAGGACCCGAAGCCCGTGTACGGGATCTCGACGGGTTTCGGGGCCCTCGCCACCCGGCACATCCCCTCTGCGCTCCGGACGCAACTGCAGCGCAGTCTGGTGCGCTCGCATGCCGCCGGAAACGGCCCCGAGGTGGAACGCGAGGTCGTGCGTGCTCTGATGCTGCTGCGGTTGTCGACCCTGGCCACCGGCAGGACCGGCGCGCGGCCGGAAGTCGCGCAGATCTACGCGTCGCTCCTGTCGGCGGGGATCACGCCGGTGGTCCACGAGTACGGCAGCCTCGGATGCTCCGGCGATCTGGCGCCGCTGGCGCACGTCGCGCTCGCGGTGATCGGTGAGGGCACGGTGCGGGATGCGGACGGCGAACTCGTGCCCGCGGCGACGGCACTGTCCGCCGCCGGTATCGCACCGGTGATCCTCGAGGAGAAGGAGGGGCTGGCCCTCATCAACGGCACCGACGGCATGCTCGGCATGCTGGTGCTGGCGTGCGAGGACCTGCACGGGCTGCTGC